>CAMBOY010000097.1 GCA_945869245.1 Hydrogenophaga intermedia | reverse complement strand
CGCGCCCGAACCGTGTCATGACGGCCAATCTGCTCGATTTCGACCTCGACGGACTGGCCGCGTTTTGCGAGCAGCTGGGTGAAAAGCGCTTCCGCGCCACCCAGTTGTTCCGCTGGATCCACCAACGCGGTGCGTCCGATTTCAGCCAGATGACCGATCTGGCCAAAAGCCTGCGCGACAAGCTGCCCTCGGCCTGCGAGGTCAAGGCCTTGCCGGTGTTGTCGCGCCAAGACTCATCGGACGGCACCATCAAATGGTTGTTCGACGTGGGTGATGGCAACGCGGTGGAAACCGTGTTCATTCCAGAAGCCGACCGTGGCACCTTGTGTGTGTCGTCGCAGGCGGGCTGTGCCGTGGGTTGCCGCTTTTGCTCCACCGGCCACCAAGGCTTTTCGCGCAACCTGAGCACCGGCGAAATTCTGGCCCAGCTGTGGTATGCGGAACATTTCTTGCGCCAACACCTGGGCACGTCCGAGCGCGTGATCACCAATGTGGTCATGATGGGCATGGGCGAGCCGCTGCAAAACTACCACGCCTTGGTGCCGGCCTTGCGGGTCATGCTCGACGACCATGCGTATGGCTTGTCGCGCCGCCGCGTCACGGTGTCGACCTCGGGTGTGGTGCCCATGATGGACCGTTTGGCCGCCGACTGCCCGGTGGCTCTGGCTGTGTCGGTGCACGCGCCCAACGATGTGTTGCGCGACGACTTGGTGCCGCTCAACCGCAAATACCCGCTCGACGAGCTGATGCAGGCCTGCTTGCGTTACCTGCCCGCCGCGCCGCGCGACTTCTTGACCTTTGAGTACTGCATGCTCGACGGCGTGAACGACCAGCCCGAGCACGCGCGTGAGTTGCTCGACCTGATCCGCCGCCACGACTTGCCGTGCAAGATCAACCTGATCCCGTTTAACCCATTCCCTGGCTCGGGCTTGACCTGTTCCGCCAAGCCGGTGGTGCAGGCGTTTGCCCAGATCCTATTGGCCGCTGGTGTGGTCACCACGGTGCGCAAAACCCGTGGCGACGACATCGATGCAGCCTGCGGCCAGCTCGCTGGCGACGTGCTCGACCGCACCCGTGCGGCCCAGCGTCTGGCGCAACGACGCGCCAGCGAAGTGATTCGCATCGTTCGCAAGGACACACACGCATGAAACACTTTCGTTGGTGGATGGTCGCTTGCGCGCTGTGGCTGTCGGTGCTCGGGCTCAGTGGATGCGCCGGTCACCCACAGGTCGGCGATGGACAAACGCCGATCACCGAATCGGACGAGCCCGAGGTTCAAAAACGCGCCCGCATCCGCGTGGAGCTGGCCACCGGCTATTTTGAGCAAGGGCAGACTACGGTGGCGCTCGACGAGCTCAAGCTCGCCTTGGCGGCCGACCCCAACTATGTGCCGGCGCATGTGCTGCGTGGCTTGGTGTTTATGCGGCTCAACGACATGCGGCTGGCCGATGAGAGCTTTCGCCGCGCGCTGCAGCTCAACCCGCGCGAACCCGACGCGTTGCACAATTACGGCTGGTTTTTGTGTCAGCAAGGGCAGCTGCCGCAATCGGTGGACTTGTTCAACCGCGCCCTGGCCAGCCCGACCTATGGCGGTCAGGCCAAAACCTTGTTGGCCAAAGGCGTGTGCCAATTGCGGGCGCGGCAAAACGCCGAGGCCGAGGCCAGCTTAGCGCGCTCCTACGAACTCGACCCCGACAACCCAATCACTGCGTTCAATTTGGCGGGCTTGCTCTTGCAGCGCGGCGACTTGCGGCGCGCGCAGTTTATTGTGCGGCGGCTGAACAATTCCGAGCTGGCCAATGCCGAGACCCTGTGGCTCGGCATCAAGGTGGAGCGCCGCTTGGGGGACACCCTGCCCATGGAGCAACTGGCCCAGCAACTGCAGCGCCGCTTTCCGCAGTCGGCCGAATGGTCCGCTTACCAGCGGGGAGCTTTTCATGAATGAATCCGAGTTGCCAGTGGATGTGCTGGTCCCCGCCCCGACACCGACCACAGGGCGCCTGCGCCAAGCGCGCGAAGCGGCGGGCTTGCACATTGCGGTGTTGGCCACTTTGCTCAAAGTGCCGGTCAAAAAGCTTGAGGCGCTGGAGCAAGGGCGTTACCACGAGCTGCCAGATTTGACCTTTGCCCGTGCCTTGGCGTCCAGCGCCTGCCGGCACCTGAAGATTGATCCGGCGCCGGTGCTGGCTGAGTTGCCCGGCATGCAACTCGCAGCCTTGACCCAAATGGCCATCGACGACAAGCCGGCGTACCGTGTGGTCGATCGTGGTGGCTTGTCGACCTGGTCTTTGCCGGCGTGGCTGGCCAAGCCGCCGGTGTGGATGGCCGGGGGATTGTTGGTGCTGGCCGCTGTGGTGTATTGGTGGCCCCAAGTGCCAGCGCCGCTGGCTGAGCAGCCTGTGGCCGTGCTCGCCCCGAGCACGCCCCTGGCGGCGCCGGTGAGCCCGGCGCCCGATACACCCGCCGCGCCGCTGGCCGAGACTCCCCTGGTTGCGTCGGCGCAGCCCGTGGCACCGACCGATGCCCCGGTGCCTGCCGCGACAGCCGTTGCCGATGCTGCGGCGGCGAACGCCGGCGTGTCGGCCGAAGCCGCGGCGGATCCGGTGGCCGGTGGTGATTTGCTGCGGATTGTGGGCCAGGGCGACTCGTGGCTCGAGGTGGTCGATGCCCGGGGCACAGTGCTGCTGCGCCGCATGTTGCGCGCTGGCGAAGAACACCGATTCAATACCCAGCCACCGTACCGGGTGTTGCTGGGCAATGCGGGCGCCGCCCAGGTGATGGTGCGGGGCAAAGAATTTGACACGGCGCCGCACATCCGCAACAGCGTGGCCCGATTCGAGGTGCAATGACCATGAGCGATTCGCTGCAGCCCATTCCCGTCGGACAGGCACTGACCCGGCGTACCCGGATGGGGCGCGTGGTGTGGCAAGACCATGTGGTCACCGTGGGTGGCGATGCGCCGGTGCGGGTGCAGTCCATGACCAACACCGACACCGCCGATGCGGTGGCCACCGCCATCCAGGTCAAAGAGCTGGCACAGGCTGGGTCTGAACTGGTGCGCATCACGGTCAACAACGACGAAGCCGCCCAGGCCGTGCCGTACATCCGCGAGCAGCTCGACCGCATGGGGGTACACGTGCCCCTGATCGGCGACTTTCATTACAACGGCCATAAGTTGTTGACCGACCATCCGGCATGTGCCGAGGCCTTGTCGAAATACCGCATCAACCCCGGCAATGTGGGCCGGGGCGACAAGGGCGACCGCCAGTTTGCCCAAATGATCGAGGTTGCCTTGCGCTACGCCAAGCCGGTGCGCATTGGTGTCAACTGGGGCAGCTTGGACCAAGACCTGTTGGCCCGCTTGATGGACGACAACGCGCGGCGCGCTGTGCCGTGGGACGTCAAGCAGGTGATGTATGAAGCGCTGATCACCTCGGCACTGGACTCCTCGGCCAAGGCCGAAGCCATGGGCATGCCGCGCGAAGACATTGTGCTGTCGTGCAAGGTCAGTGGGGTGCAAGATCTGATCGCGGTGTACCAGGCCCTGGCCCTGCGCTGCGACAACCCCCTGCACCTGGGCCTGACCGAAGCGGGCATGGGCACCAAGGGCACTGTGGCATCCACCGCCGCGCTGGCGGTGCTGCTGCAGCAAGGCATTGGCGACACCATCCGCGTGTCCCTCACGCCGCAGCCCGGTGAGTCGCGCACGCAAGAGGTGGTGGTGGCGTCCGAAATACTGCAGGCCTTGGGTTTGCGCGCTTTTGTGCCCAGTGTCACCGCGTGCCCGGGTTGCGGCCGCACCACCAGCACCGTGTTCCAAGAAATGGCCAAGCAGATCGACGACTATCTGCGGGCCTCGATGCCGGCTTGGCGCAGTCAGTATCCGGGGGTGGAAAACCTCAAGGTGGCGGTCATGGGCTGTATCGTCAACGGCCCGGGCGAGAGCAAACATGCCGATATCGGCATCAGCTTGCCGGGCACCGGTGAAGCGCCGGCCGCGCCGGTGTACATCGACGGCGAAAAAGTGCTGACCTTGCGCGGTGAAGGCATCGCGTCGGAGTTTCAGGCGATCGTGGACAGCTATATTCGGCGGCGATTTGGCGCGGTGGCCGGCGCGCCGTCGGCTTCCTGAGTCTTGTGTGAACGCGCCCCCCGGGGCGCGAATCTTTTTTTTCGTATGGCAGACAAAATCACAGCCGTCAAAGGCATGAACGACATCCTCCCACCGCAGTCGGCGCACTGGGAGTGGCTGGAAGAGCGCTTGCGCGCGCTGATGCGCCGCTACGGCTACCGCAATATGCGCACGCCCATTGTGGAGCCCACGGCATTGTTTGTGCGGGGTTTGGGCGAGGTGACCGATATCGTGGAGAAGGAGATGTACTCCTTTGAAGACCGCTTGAACGGCGAGCAGCTCACCCTGCGACCCGAAAACACGGCGGGCGTGGTGCGTGCGGCGGTCGAAAACAGCCTGCTCTACGACGGTGGCAAGCGCCTTTACTACATGGGGCCGATGTTTCGCCACGAGCGGCCGCAGCGCGGGCGCTACCGCCAGTTTCACCAGTTTGGCGCCGAAGCCCTGGGCTTTGCCGGCCCCGATGTGGATGCTGAACTCATTGTCATGGCCTGCGATTTGTGGGCCGAATTGGGGCTCGATGGCATCGCGCTGGAAATCAACAGCCTGGGCCAGCCGGCCGAACGTCTGGCCCACCGCCAGGCCTTGATCGCCTACCTGGAGTCGCACGCCGACCTGCTTGACGAGGACGCCAAACGGCGCTTGCACAGTAACCCGCTGCGCATTCTCGACACCAAAAACCCCGCCATGCAAGACATGGTCAACCAAGCGCCGCGCTTGATGGACCACCTTGGGGGCGAGTCGCTGGCGCACTTTGAGCGCTTGCGCGCCTTGCTCGATGCCCAAGGCATTGGCTATCGCATCAACCCGCGCTTGGTGCGGGGCATGGATTACTACAACCTGAGTGTGTTCGAATTTGTCACCACCCAGCTCGGCTCGCAGGGCACGGTGTGTGCCGGTGGCCGCTACGACGGCTTGTTAGAGCAGATCGGTGGCAAGGCCGCGCCGGCGGTGGGCTGGGCCTTGGGCGTGGAGCGCATTTTGGAACTCCTCAAAGAGCAGGGGCGCCTGCCCGAGGCGCCGGTGCCCGACGCGTATGCGGTGATTCCCGACGCCAGCGCCATGCCCGCCGTGTTGCCGGTGCTGCGCGCGCTGCGCTCCGCCGGGGTGTCGGTGCTGATGCACACCGGCTCGGCCGAGGGCATGGGCAGCATGAAGTCGCAGTTCAAAAAAGCCGATGCCAGCGGCGCCCGCTACGCCCTCATATTTGGTGCGGACGAACTGGCCCAGGGCATGGTGGCGGTCAAGCCACTGCGCAGCGGGACCACCGGCGTGCCGGAGCAAACGCTGCTGCCTTGTGCCGACTCCCTGCAATGGGCCGAGCGCTTGCGCTAAGCCCCGCGCCTACAATCCCCCATCATTTTTCTTCACAGCACCATGGCCCACTACGATCTGGAAGAGCAGGAACAGCTCGCGCAAATCAAACACTTTTGGAGCCGCTACGGCAACCTGATTGCCAGCGTGCTGATCGTCGTGTTTGGTGGCATCGCCGCGTTCAATGGCTGGAACTACTGGCAGCGCACCCAGGCCAGCAAGGCCGCGGTGCTGTTTGACGAAGTGGAAAAAGCCGCCGTGGCCAAAGACCAAGACCGGCTAGATCGCTCGCTCAACGACATCCGCGAGCAGTTTGGCAAGACCGTACCCGCCGCACAAGCCGCTTTGTTGGCCGCCGCCACCTGGGCCGATCTGGGCCAAACCGACAAGGCCAAGGCGGCTTTGCAATGGGTGGTCGAATCCAGCAAAGACGACGCGTACCAAGGCATCGCCCGCATCCGCTTGGCCGGCTTGGCACTCGAGACCCAAGCCTGGGACGACGCCCAGCGCTGGTTGAACTTCGCCTTCCCAGAGGCGCTCAAGCCGTTGGCCGCCGACCGCCAGGGCGATGTGTGGGCCTTGCAGGGTGAGGCCGACAAGGCCAAGGCCAGCTACCAAACCGCCTGGGAGACCATGGACAAAGCGACTGAGTACCGGCGCTTGGTGTCGGTCAAGCTCGCTGCGCTTGGTGTGCAGGTGGCCGACGACACCGCGGAGTCACGCCCATGAAGGCGCTGCGCATACCCCTGACTGTGGGCGCGCTCGTGTGGCTGGCCGCCTGTTCCAGTGGTGCCCCCAAGGCCCCCGACCTGGCACCGGTCACCCCCATCATGTCGACTCGACTCGCTTGGACCGCCCAGGTGGGCGCGACCTTGCCTGGCCAGCGCCCCTTGGCGGTGTCGGGCGGTGTGCTGCTGGCCAATGCCGCAGGCGTGTTGCGCGAGCTCGACGCCAACACCGGTGCGGTGCGCTGGCAAGCCGATCTGGGGATCGGCTTGAATACCGGCGCTGGGTCCGACGGCAACACCGCCGCCGTGGTCAGCCAGGGCAATGAACTGATTGCGGTGCGCGCTGGTGCGCGCGCTTGGAGCCAGCGTCTGCCAGCACCCAGCTACACCCCACCACTGGTGGCCGGTGAGCGGGTGTTTGTGCTGACCGCTGATCGCTCGGTGCTGGCGTTTGATGCCAGCACCGGCGCCCGTTTGTGGGCCAGCAACCGGCCGGCCGATCCTTTGGTGCTGCGCCATCCAGGTGCCTTGCTGGCGGTGGGCGACACCCTGGTGGCGGGCGTCGGGGGGCGTGTGCAAGGCTTCGACCCCAACAACGGTCGCCAGCGATGGAGCGCCGCCCTGGCGACCCCCCGTGGCACCAACGAGGTGGAGCGGCTGGTGGATGTGGTCGGGCCGGTGGCCCGCCTGGGCACCCAAGTGTGTGCGCGCGCCTATGGCGCCGCCATTGGCTGTGTCGACGCGAGCACGGGTGCCGTGCAGTGGAGCAAGACCTCGACTGGCTTGATGGGCTTGGCGGGCAACGACACGGCCGTGTTTGGCGCCGACAGCAACGGCCGCGTGCGCGCCTGGGCGCGCCAAGATGGGCGCGAACTGTGGTCCATGGACCGGCTCGCGCTGCGCAGCTTGACCGCCCCGCTGGCTGTGGGCCGTGTGCTGGTGATCGCCGACGACAAGGGGCTGGTCCATGTGCTGTCCCGCGAAGACGGCAGCGACATGGCGCGCCTGAGCACCGACGCGTCGGGCGCAGCCGCCGAGCCGGTGCTGTCGGGCAACGCCTTGGTGGTGCAAACCCGCAACGGCGGTGTGTTCGCCTGGTTGCCCGAATAACGACAAAGCGATTGTTTATGAAACCGGTGATAGCCTTGGTCGGACGCCCCAATGTGGGCAAATCGACGTTGTTCAACCGCTTGACCGGTACCCGCGACGCCATCGTGGCCGACTTTGCTGGGCTCACCCGCGACCGCCATTACGGCAGCGGCCGTTTGTCGGGCAAAGAGTTCATCGTCATCGACACCGGTGGTTTTGAGCCCGACGCCAGCGACGGCATCTACCGCGAGATGGCCAAGCAGACCCGCCAGGCGGTGGCCGAATCCGACGTGGTGGTGTTTGTGGTGGATGCGCGCGCCGGTTTGAGTGCACAAGACCACGACATCGCTGGGTATCTGCGCCGCTTGGGCAAACCCACCTTGCTGGTGGCCAACAAAGCCGAGGGCATGAAGCAGGGTGCCCAGTTGGTGGAGTTTTTTGAACTCGGCTTGGGCGAAGTGGTGCCGGTCTCCGGCGCCCACGGGCAGGGTGTGCGGTCGATGCTGGAGATGGCGTTGGAGCGCGTCGTAGGTTGGAACGCCGACGAAGAAGACGCCGAAGAGCCCGACACCGGAGTGATTCGCCTGGCCGTGGCGGGCCGCCCCAACGCCGGCAAGTCCACCCTGATCAACGCCTGGCTGGGGGAAGAGCGCTTGGTGGCGTTTGACCTGCCGGGTACCACCCGCGACGCGATCACGGTACCGTTTGAGCGCAACGGCCAACAGTTCGAACTGATCGACACCGCTGGCCTGCGCAAAAAAGGCAAGGTGTTCGAAGCGATCGAAAAATTCTCGGTGGTCAAAACCCTGCAGGCGATCGAAAACAGCCATGTGGTGCTGCTGCTGATCGACGCCACCGAAGGCGTGACCGATCAGGATGCCCATATCGCTGGCTTTATTCTGGAGAGCGGCCGTGCGGTGGTGCTGGCCATCAACAAATGGGATGCGGTGGACGCCTACCAGCGCGAGCAAATCGAGCGCCAGATGGAGACCCGGCTGTCCTTCCTCAAGTTCGCGGCGCTGCACCAGATTTCGGCCAAGAAAAAGCAGGGCATTGCGCCCTTGTGGAAAGCCATTGCCCAGGCCCATGCCTCGGCCATGCGCAAAATGAGCACTCCCATGCTCACCCGCTTGCTGCAAGAGTCGGTGGCGTTTCAGGCGCCCAAGAAATCGGGCATGTTTCGCCCCAAAATGCGCTACGCACACCAAGGCGGCATGAATCCACCGGTGATCGTGATCCACGGCAATTCGCTCGAACATGTGCCGGATTCTTACAAGCGGTTTTTGGAGGGGCGTTTTCGCAAAGCCTTTGATTTGGTTGGCACGCCCTTGCGCATCGAGTTGAAAACCTCGCACAACCCATACGGCGAATAAGTTTCCCGCGCCAGCGGTTAATTGGGACGCCGGCCTGTGGTATGGTCTGAGTCCTTCCACTTCTCTAACACGGAGCATATCGTGAGTAACAACAAAGGCCAGCTCTTGCAAGACCCCTTCCTCAACCAGTTGCGTCGCGAGCACGTGCCGGTGTCGATTTACCTCGTCAACGGCATCAAGTTGCAGGGCCAAATCGAGTCGTTCGACCAGTACGTTGTGTTGCTGCGCAACACGGTCACCCAGATGGTCTACAAGCACGCCATCAGCACCATCGTCCCGGGGCGTCCGGGGCAGTTTTCGGCCGCGGCCGCTGAAGACGCCGCTTGACCTGCGCGCGCATGTTTGGTGTCCTGATCGGGGCTCCCTCTGGAGCCCCGGTGCGTGCTGACATTTGAAACCCCTTGCCACCTCTTCCCCAGTGACACCCGCCGTTGTGCTGGTGGGTGTTGATCTGGGTGCGCCGCATTTTGATGCCGGCTTGATTGAACTCGGACTGTTGGCCGAAACCGCCGGTTTTCGTGTCGCCGACCGGGTCAGTTGCAAACGCCGCTCGCCCGACCCCGCTTTGTTTGTGGGCTCCGGTAAAGCCGAGGAAATCCGCCTGTTGGCGCAGACCCACGGCGCCAAAGAAGTCTTGTTTGACCAAGCCTTGAGCCCGGCGCAACAGCGCAACCTGGAGCGTGCGATTGGTCTGCCGGTCAACGACCGAACTTTGTTGATTCTGGAGATTTTTGCCCAGCGTGCGCGCAGCCACGAGGGCAAATTGCAGGTCGAACTGGCCCGTTTGCAGTATTTTTCGACCCGCCTGGTGCGCCGCTGGACCCACTTGGAGCGCCAAAGCGGCGGCATCGGCATGCGGGGTGGTCCGGGTGAAACCCAGATTGAGCTGGACCGGCGCATGATTGGCGACGCCATCAAGCGCACCCGCGAGCGCTTGGAAAAGGTGAAGAAGCAGCGAGCGACCCAGCGTCGCCAGCGTGAGCGCCGTGAGGCCTTCACCATCTCGCTGGTGGGCTACACCAACGCCGGCAAATCGTCGATCTTCAACGCCTTGGTCAAGGCGCGCACCTACGCGGCCGACCAGTTGTTCGCGACCTTGGACACCACCACTCGGCAGCTGTATTTGGGCGATGCGGGCGTGTCGGTGTCTTTGTCCGACACGGTGGGCTTCATCCGCGATTTGCCGCACGGCTTGGTGGCGGCTTTTGCCGCCACACTGCAAGAGGCGGCCGATGCCGATTTGCTGCTGCATGTGGTGGACGCCTCCAACAGCGACCATCCCGAGCAGATCGCCTCGGTGCTGTCGGTGCTGGCCGACATTGGCGCGGCCGACATCCCGCAATTGCTGGTGTTCAACAAGCTCGACGCGGTCGATCCGCAGCGCCGGCCTTTGCAGTTGGTCGACACCACCGAAATCCAGGGCGGTACCTGCACCCGCATCTACTTGAGCGCCCACACCGGGGAAGGTGTGGACGCCCTGCGCTCGGTGTTGTCCGATACCGTCAAAGCGCGCCATTT
>CAMBOY010000096.1 GCA_945869245.1 Hydrogenophaga intermedia | reverse complement strand
CGGCCAGGATCTGCTGCTTGAGTTCGGCGCTGTACTGCCTTCGGATCTTGGGCTGGGTTTCATCCATGGTGTCCACCTATCTCGTTTGGTGGACACCATCGTGACCGCTTAAGCCGCCGGCCTCAAGGGTGGGATGGCCGCACGCTTACCCACCTTCGCCAAGGCGCATCAGCTGCGCCCGGGCATTGCGCTGTCCCCCGCGCAAGTGGCCCAGCTCACTAGCGACATGGTGTGGTTGGTGGCGCAAACCGTCACCCTGCCGGGCAAGGATGGCGACCCCGGCACCACCATCACCTAGAGCAGCGGCAACGCGCAGGGGGTGAGCATCCCTGAGACAAGTCTCGATTGCGCCCATTTCTGGAGGCAGCCGATTCGCCGGGCCTGCCACCCCAGCGGGTACACACCGGATAGACGGGGGCCAGCGATTGCGGAAAAATGCGGCAAAACACAGAACCAGCCACCAGGAGACACCCCGTGCACTCTCTGCGCAAACCCGCCGACGAACTGATGGTGCAGTACGCCCATTACCACCGCGACCGCCGCAACATCGCGACCCATGTGGTGGGTATCCCCCTCATCGTTTTCTCGATCTTTTTGTTTCTCACCTGGCCACTGGTCACCCTGGGCGATGCGCCCGTGACCGCCGCCTGGGTGGTCTGGGTTCTGGGCGCGGCGTGGTACCTCAGCCGGGGGCAGCGCGCCCTGGGGCTGGCCACGGCCGCTGTCACGGCGGCCTTGTGTGTCATGGCCCACAGCACCACTCAGTGGCTGCTGGCCCAGCCCGACATGGGCGCGCCCTGGGTGTGGGCGCTGGGCTGTTTTGTGGTGGGTTGGGTGTTTCAGTTTGTGGGCCATTTCTGGGAGGGCAAAAAGCCCGCCTTTGCCGACGATCTGGTCGGGCTGCTGGTCGGCCCGATGTTTGTGGTGGGCGAGGTCATGATGGCGCTGGGCGCCTTGAGCCCGTTGCGCCACACCATTGAAGCCCAGGCTGGCCCCACCCGCTGAGGCTGCGCACACCACACCACACCGCGCCACCGACGGCACTTGACCGGTCCGTGGCGGGCCTGTCTGTGCCATGCCACAGGTGACCAAAAACGCCCAACGGCGTACAATTGAGGGTAATTTCGGGCCGCAGTCGCCACTGTGCGGCCCTTTTCTCGTTTACAGGAGCTCGAATGGCCAAAGAAGAATTGATTGACATGATGGGGATCGTCAACGAAGTGCTGCCCGACACGCGCTTTCGCGTGACCCTGGACAACGGGCATCAGCTCATTGCGTATTCCGCCGGCAAGATGAAGAAAAACCACATCCGCATTCTGGCGGGTGACCGGGTGTCGCTCGAGCTTTCGCCCTACGACCTGACCAAGGGCCGCATCAATTTCCGCCACATCGAAGGCCGTGGCCCAGGCCCGTCGGGCCCGCGCAAGCGCTGATTGGCCTGACCCTTCAGGCGCTGGCCTGCGTGCGCCGCGCCTGCACCGCCTCGGCGAGCCCTTGCAACACCGGCTCGGTATCGGCAAACCCAATGCACGCATCGGTCACGCTCACCCCTGAGCGCAGCGGCTGGCCCGGCACGATGTCTTGCCGGCCCTCTTCCAAATGGCTCTCGATCATCACCCCGGTGATGCGCCGTTCGCCAGCCACCAGTTGGGCTGCGATGTCGGCGGCCACCTCAATTTGTTTGCGGTGCTGTTTGCTGCTGTTGGCGTGTGAGCAGTCGATCATCACTTGCGGCCGCAAGCCCGCCGCTTCCAATTGGGCGCAACTGGCCTGCACGTTGGCCGCGCTGTAGTTGGGCTGTTTGCCGCCACGCAAAATCACATGGCAATCCGGGTTGCCGCGGGTCTCAAAAATCGCCGCCTGCCCCATTTTGGTCATGCCCATGAAGGCGTGCGGCGCTTGGGCTGCCTGTATGGCGTCCACCGCCACTTTGACCCCGCCGTCGGTGCCGTTTTTAAAGCCCACCGGGCAGCTCAGGCCGCTGGCGAGCTGGCGGTGGCTTTGGCTCTCGGTGGTGCGTGCGCCAATGGCGCCCCAGCTCACCAGGTCGCTGATGAACTGCGGGCTGAGCAAGTCCAAAAACTCGGTGGCCACCGGCAGGCCCAGTGCGGTGATCTCCAGCAGCAGGGCGCGGGCTTTTTCCAGGCCCTCGTTGATGGCAAAGCTGCCGTCGAGGTGCGGGTCGTTGATGTAGCCCTTCCAGCCCACGGTGGTGCGCGGTTTTTCAAAGTACACCCGCATCACCAGCAGCAGACGGTCGGCCAGCGCGTCGGCCACCGGCTTCAAGCGGCGCGCATACGCCATGGCCTGTTCGTGGTCGTGGATGGAGCACGGGCCCACCACCACCAGCAGCCGGTCGTCGCGGCCGTGCAGCACGTCGGCGATGGCGCTGCGGCTGGCTTGCACCAGCGCCAGCTGCGCCGGCTGGGCGGGCAACCATTCCTGCAGCAGCGCGGGCGTGATGAGCGGGCGCACCGCGCCAATGCGCAGATCGTCGGTGCGGGTGGTGTCCAAGGTCGGGGCTTGGGTTTGGGGCGGTACGTGGGTCATGGTCGAGCGGGAACGGTGTAGACATGGCGGCCCAGCGGGCTGGTCGCCGCGGCGAGTGCCACCTCACGCGCCGCACGGGCGCGCTGGGCAAAGAAGTCGGGCAGCTTGGCCTTGGGGCACTGGCCAATTGCCTGCAACAAGGCGTGGTCGGGTTCGCCGACGCGGTACTGGGTGCGCAGCTCGTGCAGCATGCGCGCCAGCAGCTCGGCGGTGACTTCGGCGTCGGCCAGAGCCCGGTGGGCGCGGCCGCTGCGCGGCAGGCTCAGCAGCGTGGCCAGCTCCCCGAGCTTGTGGCTGGGCGCCTGCGGAAACAGGCGGCGCGACAACAGCACGGTGCAGGCAAAGGGGTGGGTGCCGTCCAGCCCTGCCAGGGCCAGTTCGGCCTGCCAAAACTTGCGGTCAAAGGCGGCGTTGTGCGCCACCAGCGGCACGCCGGCCACAAAACGCGCGGCGTCGGCCATGACCTGGGCGGCCGGTGGCGCCGCCTGCACCATGGTGTTGCTGATGCCGGTGAGCTGGGTGATGAACGACGGCACCCGCACCCCGGCGTTCATGAGGCTGGCAAAGCGGTCCACCACCCGGGCGCCCTCCATCAGCACCAGCGCCACCTCGGTGGCTCGGTCGCCCTGGGTGGGCGATATGCCGGTGGTTTCAAAGTCGATGACGGCCAAACGGGGAACCATAGGGCCCAATGCTACTCGACCCAAGGGCATAGCCCGACTCAACGATTCGCTTTGTCCATCGGGATAACCCTTCCATGTTCAGTAAAAACCTGAATGTTATTCCACTAAACATGGCTTGGACGCAGCGGAAAAGTCGGCTATGTTCTGAACCTGTGTTTTTGTCCTTTAAGGAGACCGCTATGAACAAATTTTTATCCGGTGTGCTGGCCGTGGTGATGAGCCTAGGCATGGTCACTGTGGCGTTCGACGCCGAAGCCAAACGCGTGGGTGGTGGCAAGTCCAGCGGCATGCAGCGCCAAGCCACCCCACAAAAAGCGCCCGACAACACCGCCACGCCGGCACAAACTCCCAGCGCCGCACCAGCGGCCGCTGGCGCAGCCGGTGCAGCGGGTGCCGCCGCCAAGAAAAGCTCGTGGATGGGCCCGATGGCCGGTCTGGCCGCTGGCTTGGGCCTGGCCGCGCTGGCGTCCTACATGGGCTTTGGCGAAGAGTTCGCCAGCATGATGCTCATCATCCTCGCGGTGGTGGTGGTCCTGGCGGTCATCGGCTTCGTGATGCGCAAGCGCGCGGCCCAGCAGGGTGGCATGGCCTACGCCGGTGCGGCGGCGGGCGCTGGCGGCGGTGGCTTCAACGCCCCCGTGGGCCAAGACACGCTCACCCAGCGCCAGAGCCTGGGCAACCAGGGCGGCTCGATGATTGGCGCCGGCCTCGGTGCCAACGCAGGTGGCCAGAGCGCGGGTGTCGCAGCGGGCAAGGGCCACATTCCGGCCGACTTCGACGTCGCGGGCTTTGTGCGCAACGCCAAGGTCAACTACATCCGCCTGCAGGCCGCCAACGACGCCGGCAACCTGGAAGACATCCGCGCTTTCACCACGCCCGAAATGTTCGCCGAGATCAAGATGGACATCGTCGAGCGCGCTGGCAAGACCCAGACCACCGAAGTGGTGCAGCTGGACGCCGACGTGATCGAAGTGGCCGAGGAAACCGCGCTCTACATCGTGAGCGTGCGCTTCACCGGCACCGTGCGTGAAGACGGCGAAGCCGTGCAGGTCGACGAGATTTGGCACCTGAGCAAGCCGCGCAACGGCGCCACCGGCTGGGTCATCGCCGGTATCCAACAAGTGCAATAAACCGCCACCCATTCACCCTGGGTCACCACGACACAGGGTTCTCTTTCCTCAGTGCTTTGGCCGCCTTCGGGCGGCCTTTTTTTTGCGCCGCAAGCGCCCCACTTGATCTGCCTCAATACCCCGGGGGGGTTGTGAGCCTACAGTGCACTCACCGTTTCACCAGTGAGTGCCCCATGTCCACGCGACCGTCACGCCTGCTGCCCGCCCTGCTCGCCATCTGCCTGGTCAGCCCCGCCGCCGCACAAACCGTGGGCCAGCAAGTCGCCGCCCAGTGCGCCACCTGCCACGGCCAGCAAGGCCAGAGCACCAGCGACGAATTTCCCCAGCTCGCCGGGCAAAACGCCCAGTACCTGCGCAAACAGCTCGAAGACTTTCGCAGCGGCCAGCGCCAGCATGTGGCCATGACCGCCATCGCCCAGGCGCTTACCGAGCCCCAAATGGCCGACATCGCCGCCTACTTCCAGGCCCAGACCCCCGTGCCCCACGCCAGCGACGACACGTTGCTCGCCGGCATGGGCCGCTACATCTACGAGCGCGGCAACATCTACAGCCAGGTGCCCGCTTGCCTGTCTTGCCACAGCGCCACCGGCGCCGGCAGCGCCCGCCTGCCCCGCTTGGCCGGCCAGCACCCGCACTACGTCATGACCCAGCTGCGCCGCTTTCAAAGCAAAGAGCGCCGCAACGACTCTGGCGCCATGGCCTTTGTTACCCAAGGCCTGAGCGAGCTTGAGCTGCGCGCCGTGGCCGCCTACGTGGGCGGACTCAACCCCCAGCCCATCAAAGTCAACACCTCCAAAACCCTGTCGGACCAGAAGCCATGAACGCCCTTGCCCACCTGCGCCAAGCCACCCTGGCCACCGCCCTCATGGCCTTGGCGGCCCCCGCTGCACACGCCTTTGACGCCGCCCAGGTGCCCGAGGCCAAACGCACATCGCTCGGCCTGTACCTGGACGCCAAAGAAGCCGCCCACATGAAAGCCGAACACGGCGCCAAAGCCCTGTTCATCGACGTGCGCTCGCGCGCCGAAGCCACCTTCCTGGGCATGTCCACCCAAGTCGATGCCCTCATGCCCTACCAAGAATTTGGTGGCGAACTGGCCATCTGGGACGAACGCGAAAACGCCTTCGGCCTAGAGTCCAGCCTCGACTTCATCCCCCAAGTCGAAGCCCTCATCCAAGCCAAAGGCATCGGCAAAAACAGCCCCATCATCGTCATGTGCCGCTCGGGCAACCGCAGCGCCACCGCCGTGACCCTGCTGGCCAAATACGGCTACACCCAGGTCTACAGCGTGGTCGACGGCTACGAAGGCGACAAAGCCAAAACCGGCCCCCAAGCCGGCCAACGTGTGGTCAACGGCTGGCGCAACGCCGGCCTGCCCTGGAGCTACAAGCTCGACAAGGCCAAAGTCATTCCCCAGTGATCGGCGCGCCCGCCGGGCGCCGCTGCATCTCAATCGCATCAAACGGGCAGCGCACCGCGCACAGCGCGCAGCCGGTGCAGCCCGCCTCGCTGGCCAGCACACTGCGCTTGTGCCCGGCCTGCACCTGCAGGTGCAACACATGCGGCCCACACACCGCCACACACCACCCACAGCCCGTGCAACGCGCGGGGTTGATCACAGGCAGAGCTTTGCGGGGGGCCGACATGCAGCACACTGTAAAGCGACTTGACCCCCCGTGCCGCACACCATGCCCGACACCACATTTCACATCCCCACCCTGCACACCCAAGACGACGCCGACGCCGTCATGTTTGAACTCCAAGACCTACCCTGCGTGCACCAAGCCGACGTCGACCTGGCCCAGCGCACCGCCTGGGTCAGCCACAGCACCATGATCGCGGCAGAAGACATCGCGGCGGCGCTGGCGGAGGCGGGGTATGAGGCGCGGGTGACGTGAATAGGGGCTGTTGTCGCGGTTACCGTGGCGATCAGCTACTCAAACCAACCCATCGTCCAATAACGGGGCGCAAACTCCAGAACTTGACCTTGCCAAGTCTCGGGGGCTCCATGTAAATGGGTTTGGCGCTCCAGAAACATGATTGCGGTCCAGATCAAGGCAGCGGCGCTCACGACACACCACAACACCAGGGCAGCACGCGGCAGAACGGACGCTTCCGCAGCTGAGGCCCCACTGGGTGGAGACGTCGACCGCCACCAAGCCCAAGTCAACCCCAACAATGTGGCAATCCAGACTTGGGACATCGGCATCACAAAATTGCCCGAGAACAGGCCATCAATCATCACCGCCGCGCAGCCCCACCACAACACCATGCCGATATACAGCGCCTCGTGGTCAGCGGGGAGCTGGCGAAGACGTCGCACCATCTGCCACATGACGAACACGGCCGCTCCTATGAGCACAAACGCCGTGGGAAAGCCCCACTCAGCGGCAAGCTGTACGTAGATGTTGTGGGGATGCGCCGCGATAGGGTTGGGATGGTTGGCGAAGTGCATTGGACCAACCCCCAACCATGGATGCTCAAATGCCATGGCTAGTGCGAGAGCCCACAACTCCAATCGCGCCGACTCGCTGCTGGTTGTAATTGGCCTCGCCAGCAACAGCTGCTCTGCGGGAATACCCAACATCTGAGGCAGCCACTGTAGCAAGGCCATACCCAACAACACACCCCAAAACACATAGTACGTCCAACGCAGCAGTAAGGGCACGGCTTTTCGGCCCAGCAAAAGCCCAAGCAGCATTGCACTGCCCACAAGCGCAATCGATGCAGCCCGGCCACCCGTGGTCCACAATAAGGCGACACACGACACGACACTGGCCGTACCAATCCAGGTGATTGGACGCGACGTCCGCCAGTACCAAATTGCGCCAATCATCAAAGGAATGGCGGCCACCTGAACGTGGTTCCAGTGCCGAACATTGGAATAGCCAGGAATGGCTTTCACCACCAGTGGGGGTAAACCTTGCGCCATACCCAACACAGTGGCGAAAACTGTGGTGATAGAGAACAGTCCGACTCCAGTAAGTGCAGCAGCCCATACCCATTCTCGCTGGCGCGGTTGTGCTGTGGCGAGCAACCATGCCAACATGACTATTCCACCAAAAAGTACCACCTCCAAAAAAGCCCACGGTGGGCGCTGAGCTTCCACCGAAGAGAGGACAAAAAATGCAATTGCGGGGGTTGCGATCTTTATCGGGCCAGCACCTTGTGTGATGGGCCACTTGTGTGTCGCTCTGGCGCTACCCCATGTCGTTTCTAAGGATGCCAATGCCACACAAAAAAACAATGCCATCTGTACCAGCCGTTGCCCATCGTGCTCCTGTGCAACCCATGGCGATGCCAGCCAAAAAGGTTGTGTCCAAGGCATCAATGTCAAAAAGCCAATCAATACAAATAATGTAAAAAGTCGCATGGCAATAAAAAAGCGAGCCCAAGGCTCGCTTTTTTGTAATTCAACCGAAATCAACTGCCTTTTTCGCAGTTCCCGGATGTCAGGTCGCATGTGAACTTGGTTTTTGTTTCGTTCTGGGCTTCCACCGTGAGCTTGACTGTACTCGCAGGCATGGCCGCAGTCCAAGCTGTATTTGCTGGGTAGGCCGTAGCGCCGACTTTCACATCGTTACAAGCGCTTCTTTTGTACAGAGGCATATCGGTTGCCAAGCCAGTACCAATCGCTGCCACCACACCACGAGCCAATGTTGTGGCTTCCGCCAGACAGGCGTTCTCTTTCGAGCGGTTGGTGTAGTTCGCGTACTGCGGCAAAGCCACGGCAGCCAGAATACCAATGATGGCCACCACGATCATCAGTTCGATCAGGGTAAAACCTTTTTGCATTTGACGCTTCATGTGAAAACTCCTCAGGGGTGTAAAAAAGAACGCTTTGGTATAAGCACTTCTTGTGCCAGGATGCTTGGCCCCCGGGAACGTGGTGTCCGTCACGGTTGGTCGGCGCGGCGAGCACAGAATGTCATCTGCCGCCCGCTGCGGACCGACAAAAATTGTCAGCCGCACCCACGCGGACAATTTTTGTCACACCTCAAACACCTGTCCGGCGCTCAGCCAGTGGATGGCCAGCACGTTGCCGTTGGCCTGGGGTTGGCTCAGGGGTGCGATCTCGGCCATGATGCGCCCGGTTTCGGCCGGTTTGGTGTGGGTGATGTAGATGGGATAGCTGCGGCCGCTGGCGCGGCGCTGCAGCTCCGTGGCCAAGTGCACTGGGGCCAAGTGTTTGCTTACTTCAGCCAAGGCTTGCTCGCGGTTGCTGAAGGCGGTTTCGATCACCAGCATGGCCACGTCCATTTGGTTGATGCGGTCCCAAAAGTCGGGGTTGGGCCCGGTGTCGCCGCTGAAGACCCAATGGCCCCGGTTGCCCGAGACGGCAAAACCGACCGCCGGCACGGTGTGCACGGCGGGCAGCACTTCCACCGTGTGGCGTCCGATCTGCAGCACTTGCCCGGTGTGGATGGGACAAAAGCGCAGCAGGGGCGCGTCGGCCGTGGGTATGGCACTGAAGTCGGGCCAGATGACGCCGTTGAAGATGTGGCCCCGCAGGGCTTCAATGGTCTCGGGCAGGGCATACACATGGACCGGGCCCATCGCCCCGCCCAGACGGTGCGAGGCCACCGAGTCGATGAGCAGGGGCAAGGCGGCGATGTGGTCGAGGTGGGAATGGGTGAGCAGGACGTTCTGGACTTGCGCCATTTCGTCGAGGCTGAGGTCGCCCACGCCAGTGCCGGCGTCGATCAGCAGGTCGTGATCGAGCAAAAAGGCCGTGGTCCGGCAATCACGGGCGATGGCGCCCGAGCAACCCAAAATTCGCACCCTCATTCGAGGTCCTTCACATTCTCTGGCCCAAGGCCTGCCCAACGGTGTTGTTTGTTGTGTGTGTCGCCGACCGCGCTCACTTGGTGTCGAAGTCGGTGACCCCGTCCCAGTCGACGGGTACATTTTTGTACCGAACCGAGATTAGCCGCTGTGCATACAAGAGGTAAAGGGCATTTTTCTCGTTTTCGGCGTGCAGTTGCCCCAAGGCGGCTTCGGCACCTGCCCAGTCTTGTTGGCGCCACAGTGCCAGAAACTGGTGCCAGCGCGCCACCTGGTTGCGGTCGTGGTCGCTGGCTTGGGCCAGCGCGCCCCAGGGGGTGTAGATGGTTTCGGCTTGCTCGCGGCCCTTGACGCGTACCCGGTCGAGCTCCATCCACAAGAAGTCGGGCGCGGCTTCGCGGGTGGCGTGGCTGGCAATGATGTCGACGCCGTAGACCCGCGACAAGCCCTCCAAGCGCGCGCCAAGGTTGACCGCGTCGCCAATGACGGTGTAGCTGCGGCGAATGTCCGAGCCCATGTCGCCCACCATCATGTCGCCGGTGGACAGGCCAATGCCCACGCCGATGGTGGGCAGCCCTTGGCGCTGTTGTTCGGCGTTGATGTCGAGCACCTCGGCGCTCATGTCGAGCGCGGCTTGCACCGCTTGCGCGGCGTGTTGGGCCGACGCCACCGGCGCGCCCCAAAAGGCCATGACGCAGTCGCCCATGTATTTGTCGATGGTGCCGCGCTGGTTCTGGATGCGCTGGGTCAGGCGGCTGAACACTTTGTTGAGCAGTTGCTGCAGCGCCGCGGGCTGCAGGGTTTCGGACAAGGTGGTGAAGCCGCGCATGTCGCAAAACATGACGGTGAGGCGGCGCGATTGCGCCTGCATGCTGTAGCGCTCGGGGTCGCGGTACATCTCGCGCACCAGCTCGCGTGGCACGTAGTGGCCAAACAGGGTGGCCAGGCGGCGGCGCGACCGGCTCTCGGACAGATAGCCGTAGCTCATGTTCATGAGCAGCAACACAGCCACCAGCACCAATACGCTGGCCAGCGGCAGCACCAGGCCATGTGTGTGGAAGAACCAGCTGTTGACTGCGGTGGCTGTCGCCCCAGCCGCCGCCGCCAGCAGCAAGGACGCGGTGGCGCTGACC
>CAMBOY010000095.1 GCA_945869245.1 Hydrogenophaga intermedia | reverse complement strand
AGAGATCAAAGCCCGCTTGCAAGCGGCCAAGGAAACGGCGGAGCGAGCCAACCAATACAAAAACGAGTTTCTGGCCAATATCAGCCACGAAATCCGCACCCCACTCAACGGGGTGCTGGGCATGGTGCAAATTGCCATGCAAGAGCCGCTGTCGCACAGCCAACGCGAGTATCTGCAGCTCGCCCACGTGTCGGCGCAGCAGCTGCTGCGCATCATCAACGACGTACTCGACTTCTCCAAAATCGAATCGGGCGCCATCGACATGAACCCCGAATCGGTGCACCTCAAGCGCCTGAGCGAGCAAAACATGGCACTCTACAGCCGGCTCGCCGAAGCGGCCGGCAAAGCGGTGCAGTTTGGCTTTGACATCGACCCCGCACTGCCGCCTCGGGTGTGGATCGACGATGTGCGGGTGCGGCAAATTCTCAACAACCTGCTGGGCAATGCCTTGAAGTTCACGGAACAAGGCCGAGTGCACCTGTCGTGGCGCGCTGCGGTGTCGCCGCCAGATGGCGGCGCGCAAGCCTGGCTGGAGTTTGATGTGACAGACACTGGTATCGGCTTTGACATGCAGCACAAAGACAAGTTGTTTCAGCCCTTTGTGCAAGGCGACGGATCGGTCACGCGGCGCTATGGCGGCACCGGTCTGGGCTTGAGCATTTGCGCTGAGATCGCCAAGAAAATGGGCGGCCGTATCGACGTCACCAGTGAGCCCGGCAAGGGCTCGACCTTCACCTGCCGCTTGCCCTACAGCTTGCCGCCGGACGACACCGTCACCGCGCCGGCAGCCCTGCACCCACAGCCACCCGCCGTCACGCGGTCGCTGCGTCTGCTGCTGGTGGAGGACGACCCGATCAACCAACAAGTCATTGGCATCGTGCTCGAAAAAAGTGGGCACACCGTGACCCTGGCAGGCCATGGCCGCGCCGGGCTGGAACGCTATCTGAGCGGCGACTTCGATCTGGTGTTGATGGACGTGATGATGCCGCACATGGGTGGCTTGGAATGCCTGCAAGCCATCCGCCAACACGAGCGGACCACCGGCCGCGTCCGCACCCCGGTGTTGATGCTCAGCGCCAACGCGGTGGCGGGCAATCCGGCGGTGTTTCAAGACGCTGGTGCCGACGGCTATCTGACCAAGCCGGTGCAAGCGGCCACCCTGCTGTCGGCGATCGCGCGCGCGGCGTCGTACACGCCGGTTGAACACTGAGGCGATGCGGCCTCCCATAAAACAAAAAGAAATAAATCACGCGATTTTTATAAACATGTGAGATAATGCGAGCTGTTGTGTTGCTAAGCGGGCGACCAACAGCTTCTTCATACCCGCTTGCGTGTGGCCACCGATGGCCGCATGTCTCACTTGTCAGAACACCATCAATCACTCTCTCGGGCGTTATGTCGTTTCGCCCACGACCAGCCAGGCTGACAACGGATCGTTCCGTGCCAACGTGGCCATCTCCAGCGGCAGCGGTTCGTCCTCTCACCACCGCGTCTACCGTTTTTCTACCCCGTTTTCCAACCCGCGAGCGGCTCAGCTGTTTGCGGTCACCCTCGGCTCGCTGCACCAAGGTGGGCCTCATTTCCTGAAGGATTTCTCATGAGCAACAACAAACTCTACGTCGGCAACCTGCCCTACACCATCGACGACGACAGCCTGCGTCACAACTTTGCCGAATACGGCAATGTGCAGTCGGCCAAAGTCATGATGGACCGCGACACCGGCCGCTCCAAAGGTTTCGGCTTTGTCGAAATGGCCAATGACCAAGAAGCCGAAGCCGCAATCGCCGGCCTCAATGGCATGAGCGTCGGTGGCCGTTCGATTGTGGTGAACGTGTCGCGCCCGAAGGAAAGCACGGGCGGTGGCGGCTACGGCAACCGCAGCCGTTATTGATCGCAGGCCCCTTGGGCCACAAAAAAGCCGACCCCCGGGTCGGCTTTTTTTTGTTCGCGCGGCAGATAGTCAGTGGGCGCCCCAGTCCACCCAACCCATTTGGGCGGTCAGCAAAATCAGCCCACCAAACACGATGCGGTACCAGGCGAACGGCACAAAGCTGTGCTGCCCGACAAATCTCAACAGCCATCGGACGCATACCCACGCCGACAACCACGACACCACCAATCCCACAGCAAACACCGGCACGTCCTCCATGCTCAGCAAGGCGCGGTTTTTGTACAGGTCGTACGCCGCCGCACCAAACAACATGGGGATGGCCAGAAAAAAACTGAACTCGGTGGCCGCCTTGCGCTGAAAGCCCAACAGCATGGCACCGATGATGGTGGCGCCCGACCGGCTCACGCCCGGCACCAAGGCTGTGCATTGCACCAGACCCACTTTCAGGGCATCGGTCCAGCGCACCTCGTCCACATCGCGGATGTGGCTGCGCGCGCCCTGGCGCTGCAAATGTTCCGCCCAGAGGATCACCACGCCGCCAACAATGAAGCCAAAGGCCACCACAACTGGCGAAAACAACACGCCTTTGATCACATCGATGAACAACACCCCCGCTAGGGCAGCGGGGAAAAAGCCGATCAGCACATTGGCCACAAAACGCCGGGCCTGAGGCTGGGTGGGCAGGTCTTTGGTGACCTGCCACAGCTTGGATGCGTACAAGGACACAATCGCCATGATCGCCCCCGTCTGAATCACCACCTCAAAAAGCTTGACTTTGTCTCCGTGCCAATTCAGCAATGACGCGGTGAGTATCAGATGCCCGGTACTGGACACCGGCAAAAACTCGGTCAGACCCTCGACCACCCCCATGATGGCGGCCTTGATCAGCAAAACAATGTCCATGTGTCTGCGCGCAACAGCGCGTGTGTGCATCAAAACTTGCGATCATCGCACAGCGCTTGTCTGTTAAATTCTGGCATCAGTGGCATTTTTGTCATTTAAGAAAAGAGGCGAGCATGTGGCGAAGTCTGTTGTGGGCCTGCCTGTTGTGGCACAGCCCGGTGTGGGCCAAGGGCGCGTATGAACACGCGCTGCTGATTGGCGTGTCCCAGTACGCCGACCCGGCCATCACCGAACTCACCGGGGTGCCGCACGACATCGAGAGCGCGCGCCAGATCGCCACCGCCATGGGCATACCGTCGGCCAATATCAGCGTGCTGCGCGACGCCCAGGCCACCAAGACCAACATCGTGGCCGCACTGCAGCGCATCGGCGCGGCCGGCAGCGACGGCGGGCGCGTGCTGCTGTATTTCTCGGGCCACGGCACACGCTGGGCCGACCCGGCGGCCAAAGGCTGTGTCGAAGGGCTTCTCACCTACGACCGCGAGGTGATCGTCAACCGCGAATGGGCCGAACTCACCCGCACCGTGAGCCAGCGCGCCGACCAGCTGATCGTGATGTTCGACGCCTGCCATTCACAAGGCGTGACCGCCGGCACCCGCAGCTTGGGCGGCGGCATGCGACCGAAGTTTTTTATGAAGGCGCAAGAGGCCGGTGACCTGTGCAGCCAGCCAGTGAATCTGCGCACCCGCAGCCTGGTGCAAGCCAGCCACGCCCTGGGCGCGTTGAACGAGAACGTGGTGCACATCACCTCGTCGCGCTCCAACGAAGTGAGTTTTGACGAACCCGGCAAAGGCGGCCTGGCCACCCAAGGTGTGCGCGACTGTCTGCTAGGCCAAGCCAAAGACCTGGACGGCAGCGGCGCCATCAGCCTGGCCGAGGTGGAGCACTGCGCCCAGCAGGTGGTGCGCGACAAGCTCAAGCCCCACGCCGATCTGATTCCCCACCATGTGAGCGTGGCGGGCTTTCGCAACCTGGTGCCCGTGCCGGTGAGTCCGCCACCGGCGACCGTGGCCCAGGCCCCCCCCAACCGCCCTGCCGCCAACCCGGGGCCCAGCGCCGAGCAAGTGCGCGCCGAAAAAGAGCGCCTGACCCGCGAGCGGCGCGAACGCGAAGCCCGCGAAGCGGCCGAGCGCGCCGAGGCGCAGCGCCAGCGGCAAGCGCTGGAACAGGCCGCGCTGCAGGCCCAGGCCGACGAACGCCAGCGCCAGCGCGAAGCCGAACGTCTGCGGGTGGAACGCGAATTGGCCGCCGCCGCCGAGGCAGAAGCCGCCGCGCTGCAAGCCGCCATGGCGGCGCAGGCGCTGGCCTCGGCAACGCCTGCCGCCGCCGCCCCAGCCACACCCGTGGCCACACCCACACCAGCCGCGCCGCCGCCCGAGGTCAGCGCCCGCGCCACCCTGCGCGACTTGGAACAGCAGCGCGACCGGCGCCAGAAGGTCGGCGTCCAACTCGACCAAGCGCGCCTGCGCATTGGCCAAGACTTTCTGAATCTGCACATCACCGCCCCCCACGACGGCCATGTGTATCTGGTCATGATGGGCAGCGACGAGCGCAGCTTTTATGTGCTCTTCCCCAATGGCCTGGACAACAACAACCGCGTGCGCGCTGGCCAGACCCTGCGCCTGCCTGGCCCCACCTGGCAACTGCAAGCCGCCGGTCCCGCCGGCACCAACGAGCTGCTGGTGATGGTGACCCGCCAACCGCGCGCGCTCGGCGGGCTGCAGAGCGACGCAGCCAGCGCCGGATCGCCTTTTGTGACCGCCGCGGCCGACGCCGAAGGACGCCAGCGCCTGCAACGCGCCCTGCTGGGCCAGGGCAGCGCCGCCGCCAACCGATTCAGCGCCCAGCGCATCACCGTAGAGGAAGTGCAATGAACCCCGCCACCCACGCAGCCCGCGGGCTGCTGGCCGCCCTGCTGAGCGCCAGCGCCGTATGCGCCAGCGCCCAGTCTGGCGCCGGCCCCAGCACCGAGGCCATGATCGACGCCCTGGCCCCAGCCGCGCCCGCCACCCGATCGCTGCGCAACCTGCAAGTCAAGGCGCGGCAGATCGACCTGAATATCGCGTTCGACTTCAACTCGGCCCAGCTCTCGCCCGACAGCACCGCCTTGCTGGAGCGCTTGTCGCAAGCCCTGCAGGCGCCGCAGCTGCAGGCGCAGCGTTTCCGGATTGAGGGCCACACCGACGGCAAAGGCCAGGCCGCCTACAACCAGCAGCTCTCCGAGCGGCGCGCGGCGACGGTGCTGCAGTACCTGGCGCAACGCGGCGTGGGCACCGAGCGGCTGCAAGCGCAGGGCAAAGGTTTCAGCGAACTGCTCAAGCCGGACGATCCGCTGGCGGCCGAGAACCGGCGGGTGCGCATCGTCGCCATCGAACCCTGAATCCACTAGGAACCCCCCATGACCCGCCACACCTGGGCCTTGGCCCTTGCCGTTTGCACCAGCCCGTCCTGGGCCACCAGCTGGCTGGTGAATGAGGACGAAATGCGCGCCTCGCTGGCCGCCCCCGAACCCATGGCCGCGCGCGCGGTGCCGGTGCCAGGCGCGCCGCGCATCGAACTGCAGGCACCGGCCCTGCCGGCACCGGTCACCGCACCGGTGAATATCCGCCTGGCGTTCAGCCCGCAGACGCCGGCACAGATCAACACCGACAGCTTCAAGGCCTATTACGGCCGTCTGCGCATCGACATCACCCAGCGCCTGCTGGCCGCAGCCAAGATCACGCCCACGGGCATTCAGGTGGACGGCGCGGCACTGCCCAAAGGCCAGCACCGGCTGAACCTGCGCATCGAGGACAACCAGGGCCGCAGCGGCGAGCGCACCTTCGAATTTGAGGTGCAGTGAAGCCGAGGGCGGCCCGCCTCAGGGCTTGAGGAAGAAGTCGCCCAGCGACTGGTCGTAGAGCGCGGGCGTCTGCTCGTGGCCCACCGAGCGGGCCAGCCGCGCCACTTCCGAACGCACGCTGCGCAGCACCCGGTCCACCGGCTGACCGGGTTTTTGCATTTCGCGCAGGAACAGGCGGGTGAACAGGCCGTTGGGTTCTTTGTCGGTGGGACCGAGCCGGTCCAGCGCCTGCTGACCGGCACCGGCCGAGAAGATCACCATTTGCCCGGTGGCCGCCGACGTCGGGGCCAGCCCGCGCCCGCCAATGGAGCGGCCCGCCACTTTGAACGGGTTGTCGCGGCAGGCGTCCACAATCATCAACATAAAGCCGGTGCGCTGCTCCTGCATATCGTCCAGGATGCGCTGCATCTGGATCGCCTCGTCGCGCACCTGGGCCTCGTCCTGGCCTGCAATGTCCACCGGCAGCAGGTAGTTCGACGCGCCCAGCTGCACACCGTGCCCGGCATAGAACACCACCACCTCGTCGCCGCCTTGCACGCTGGACTTGAAATTGCGCAGGGTTTCTTTCATGCCGCGTTCGGTCAGGTCCAGCGCCACCGTCACCTGAAAGCCCAGCGTCTGGAGCGACTGGCCCATGGCGCGGGCGTCCGAGCGGGCGTTGTCGAGTTTGGGCACGTTGCGGTAGAGGTCGTTGCCGATCACCAGCGCCTTGCGCTTGCCACTGTTGAGCACGGCCACGCGCTGGGCCTCGGCCGCCTGCTCGGCCTGGCGGGCTTGTTGCGCTTGTTGCGCTTGTTGCGCCTGTTGCTGCGCCTGTTGTTGGGCCAGGGCCTGCTGGCGGGCCTCTTCGGCCTGTCGCGCGGCCTGGGCTTGGCGCTGGGCTTCTTGCTGACGCTGGGCTTGGGCCTGCGCGTCGGCCTGGCGCTGCTGTTCGGCCGCGCGCTGCGCGTCGGCCAGGCGAGCGGCCTCCGCGGCACGCGCATCGGCCAGGCGCTGGGCGTCGGCGGCGCGCTGCGACTCGACCTGTCGCTGGGCCTCGGCCTGGGCCAGCTGCTGGCGCAGGCGCTCGAGTTCTTGCTCGCGTTGCGCGGCCACGGCCTGCAGGCGGGCGCGCTCGGCCAACTCGGCGGCGCTCGGGCCGGCGGGGGTGGGTGCGGCTGCCACAACCGGTGGCGGTGCCAGCTGCGCCTGCGCCACAGGCACGGGCGCAGCTGTGGCGGCGGGCGCTGCCGCCACCGCCTGTGGCGCTGTGCCCTGCAAACGCGCCAGAATCTCGTCGGTGCGCCCCACATCGGCGGCGGTGAAAGTGGCCGACGTGACGCCAAACCCACTGCCGCCTTTGCGTCCAATCACTTGCCGCGACACACCTCTGGCCGACACATTGATCTCGTCCTTGACCACCGATTTGAACAAGCCACCCGACGTCACCTCAATACCCAGCCGACCATCGGGGACCAAATACACCGCGTCCGATGAGCGCTCTTTGGGCAGCGCGAACCCACCGACTTTGAGTGTGATGTCGAGCGCTCGATCGGCCGCAAATTGCACCGCAGCGATATTGGCCAGCACGCGGGTATTGATCGGTTCACCCGCGCGCACGGCCTTGAGCAAGTCGGCGTCGGTTGCGGCCAACGGTTTGTCAACAAGATGAAACACCTCCCACCGGAGCCACACCTGCGGTGAGCCAAGACCTGCGCTGGCGAGAAACTGGCCCTGCTCGAACCGCTCCCCCAGTTCTGGCCCCATGACCAAGTTCCAGTTGCTCTCGGCCGACAAGATGGAATACAGACCACGGTCGTGCTCAATGACAAAGCCCGAGCTGCGTCCTTCCAGCGGGCCTCGGTACAGCAGCTTGCCATCGGCCGGGGCCCTGACGGGGTCAAACTGGGCCCTCAGTTCGAACGCTGTGACGGCGCTGGTCTCAAATCCGGGTGCCATGGAAACAGGCTCCAGCCCCAGCTCCACTGGCGACTGCCAGCGGTCTTGCCGATTGCCCGAGGCTTCTGCCGATACGCCCAAGCTGGTTCCTAGCACTGGCGCCGCCGCAAAGTCTTCGCGCTGCGCCGGCGTGGCGTTTTGCATGGCCTGCCGCACCTGGGCCACTTTCAATTCGGCCAGGACAGCGGGCTGGTTCTTGTAATAGGCGGTAGCGGTCTGGGTGACCGCCGACATCAGCCAGTCCTTCAACGCCCGATGGGCCGGGTTGAGCTGGTTGGTGCGATAGGACTGCATCATCTCCGCGCCGTTGGTGCCCATTTCATCCACGCGCACCAGCGCCTCTACGATCACGTTGTGCTGACCAAACTCCTGCAGGCGCCATGAGGCGAGGACATACGCCGTATCGGGTAACTGGCCCGACGTCAGGCCATCCCTAAACGCCTGCTGCCACATAGTGGACTGGGTAGTGCGCTCAAACCCCCGCAGCGAACCGACCGGAAACAGCGTGGAGCAGCGCTGTGAATTGCCCGACATCTGCGACCCGTAGTACTCGGTCATGAAAGCTGTAGCTTGCGTGATCTCGCACACCGAGCCTCGCCATGCGGTGGCACGCTGGCTGTAACGTATCACCATCAACGGGATAGCCGCGTTCGGATCGCTGTGCACCAGACCAAGCAGATGCGCTGGAGACTGGGCCCTCTCCACAGGCCGACTGTGTACCACTGTCCATGGGCCGGCTTGCGGTGGCAACGGTAAGCTACGGCCCGCATCGATGGCCAACACACTCTGATCGACACGCGTGCCCACCGTCGGCTGCGCCCAGGCTTGCACAGCACCCACAGCCATCACACACGCGGCAAGGGTTTTGCCCCACAGGCTCCACGGACTCATCGGACGGCCTCTCAAAAAATCAATTATGGCAATTTTGACAAATTTTTTAGGTTTGCGCAGCCTTACCCCAGGGCCGGATCAGGGTTCATTCGTAGCGCAGCGCCTGAATCGGCAGCAGACCGGCCGCACGCTGGGCCGGGTACCAGCCAAAAAACACGCCCACGGCGCCGGCAAAACCCACCGCCAGCATCACCGCGTCCCAGGTCATGGCGACCTGCCAGCCCGCGAGTTCGCCAATCAGCCAAGTGGCGCCAGCCCCCAGGCCCACCCCCACCGCGCCACCGAGCAGGCTCAGGGTGATGGCCTCGATCAGAAACTGGGCGCGGATGTCCTTGCCGCGCGCGCCCACCGCCATGCGCAGGCCAATTTCGCGGGTGCGTTCGGTCACGCTGACCAGCATGATGTTCATGATGCCAATGCCACCGATCAACAGGCTGATGCCGGCCACGGCGGCCAGCAACAGCGTCATGACGCGGCTGCTTTCTTCTTGCGCCTGCAGCATTTCGGTGAGGTTGCGGATCTGAAACGGCGCATCGCCCTCGGGCGGCACCTTAAAGCGCTGGCGCAACAGCTCGGTGATGCGCTCTTCCACCACCTTCATGTCCTGCCCGTCGCGCACCTTGACCGAAATGGCGCCAATGCGCTTGAGCTTGCTGGCGCCGTCGCCACCCCAAATGCGGTTGCGCAGGGTGCTGATGGGAATCATCAGCACGTCGTCCTGGTCTTGGCCCAGGCTGTTTTGGCCTTTGGGTGCGAGCACACCAACGATGGTCATGGGCACACCACGCACCCGAATGGTCTGGTCGATCGGGTCTTCGTCACCAAACAGCTCGCGTGCGGCGGTGGCGCCGATCCAGGCCACCTTGGCCGAGCCGGCGATATCGGCCTCGTCAAACAAGCGCCCCACCACCAGACCCCAGTCGCGGGCCTCCAAGTAGTCGTTGGTGACGCCAAAAATCGTGCTGCCCCAATTGGTGTTGCCGTACACCAGCTGGCCGGTGGCCCGGGCCGTGGGGGCGGCCACCTGCACCTCGGGAATGTCAAAGGCAATGGCCTGCGCATCTTCTTCGGTTAGGCGCTGGCGGGTTTGGGCGCCCAAGCGTACCCCAGCCTGCGACACCCCACCGGGCACCACCAGCATGATGTTGCTGCCCAAGCCGCGCATTTGCTCTTGCACCCGTTCGGTGGCGCCCCGGCCCACCGCCATCATGGTGATGACCGCCGCCACCCCAATGACAATGCCCAGCATGGTCAGGGCGCTGCGCAGCGCGTTGGCCAGCAAGGCGCGCCAGGCTGAGCGCAGGGCCACCCAGAGCGCGGTCATGCCTGGGCCTCCGCCGCCGAGCGCGGCGTCTGCGCGCGGTCTTCCACCACGCGGCCATCGCGGAACACCAACACCCGCTGCGCCCAGGCGGCGATGTCGGTTTCGTGGGTCACCAGCACCACCGTCATGCCCTGGCGGTGCAGCTCGGCCAGCAGCGCCATCACGTCGGCGCTGGTTTTGCTGTCGAGCGCGCCGGTGGGTTCGTCGGCCAGAATCAGCGAGGGCTGGTTCACCAAGGCCCGCGCAATCGCCACCCGCTGCTGCTGCCCGCCCGAGAGTTGGTTGGGCGTGTGGTCGGCCCGCGCGCCCAAGCCCACCCGCTGCAGCGCAGCCAGCGCCCGCGTGCGCCGCTCGGCCGCCTTGACACCGGCGTAGACCAGGGGCAGCTCCACGTTTTCCAGCGCGCTGGTGCGTGGCAGCAGATTGAACTGCTGGAACACAAAGCCGATCTGGCGGTTGCGCAGCCGCGCCAGCGCGTCGGCGCGCATGTGGTGCACCGGCTCGCCGGCCAGGCGGTATTCACCCGTGGTCGGTGTGTCCAAGCAACCCAGGATGT
>CAMBOY010000094.1 GCA_945869245.1 Hydrogenophaga intermedia | reverse complement strand
GCTCACGCTCTCGCGCTGCTGGACTCGGCACGTCCCGGGTCGCTCCAGGCCCAGAAACCCCGCCCACACCAAACCTCATCCTTCGCAGTCATACAAGCGCGCGGCTTAAGTTCGGTGGATTGGCGCTCACCCACCGCAATAGGGATGGCGGTCTGGCGGGCCACCTCGGCCAGCGCGTCGTTTTGGCCCGGCGGCACCGGCTCCTCGAACCACAGCGGCTCGTAGGGTTCAAGCCGGCGCGCCAGCCGGATGGCCGAGGCCGGCGTCATCTGGCCGTGGGTGCCGACCAGCAGGTCGGCGCGGCTGCCCAGAACCTCGCGCAGGCGGCGGCAGAAGGTCTCGCAATGGTCCATCTGGGCCAGTGACAGGTGGTGGCCGCCATGGATGGTGTAGGGACCGGCCGGGTCGAACTTGACGGCGGTGAAGCCGCGCTCCACGTAGCCCAGCGCGCACTCGACCGCCAACTCCACATCGTCGTAGTTGGTGTGGCCTTGGGCGTCTTGCGGGTACAGGTAGGTGTAGCTGCGCAAGCGCTCATGCACTCGACCACCCAGCAGCTGGTAGACCGGCTGGCCAGCGGCCTTGCCGATGATGTCCCAACAGGCCATCTCCAGGCCGCTGAGCACACCCATCACGCTCAGGTCGGGGCGCTGGGTGAAGCCGCTGGAATACGCGCTGCGAAACAGGCGCTCGACCTGGTGCGGGTCATGTCCGTGCAGGCAGCGCTGGTAAACGTCCTCGATGGCCGCCTCCATCACGCGCGGGTGAAAGCTGGCGGCATAGACTTCGCCCACGCCTTGCAGCCCACATGCGGTGCTCAGTTGCACAAAGATCCAATACATGCCGCCCACATGGGGCGGTGGCACTTCCACCACGTGGACTTGCAAACGGTCAATGCGCACAACAACTCCTGAAAGTTCGATCCAATGGGGCCGTTTAATACGGCATCACCACCAAACGGGTTTGGGTGAAGGCCAGCATGCCGTGTTTGCCGTCATCCCCGCCGATGCCGGAACGGCGCCAGCCGGCGTGGTAGCCCTGGTAGGGATCGGCCGGCGTGCGGTTGATGTAGAGCTCGCCGGCCTCGATCTCGGCGGCAAAGCGCTGTGCCAGCGCGTGGTCGCGGGTGTAGAGCACCGACGACAGGCCGTACTGGTGGTCGTTGGCCAGGTGCAGGGCCTCCTCGGCGCCCTCGAAGGGCAACAGCGCCAGCACCGGGCCGAACACCTCTTCGCGCACGATTTCCATGGTGGGGGTGCAGGCCGACAACAAGGTGGGCGGGTAAAAAAAGCCTGGCCCTTCGGGCACGGTGCCCCCGATCTCCAAGACGGCGCCTTCGTCCTGCGCGCGCTCGACCATGGCGTGAACCCGAGCGCGCGCCTCGGCCGACACCAGCGGGCCCATGCGCTCAGGGTGGACGCTGCGGTCGCCCCAGGCCACGGCTGTCATGGCCTGACGCAGGCGATCCAGCAGCGCGTCGTGCACCCGGCGGTCCACCAGCACGCGCTCGACCGCGGTGCAGAGCTGACCGCAGTGGCTCAGGCGCGAGCGCACGATGTCGGCGGCTGCGCGGTCCAGGTCGGCGTCTGCCATGACGATGGCCGGGGTCTTACCGCCGAGTTCCAGTGAACAACGCGCCATGTGCGCCTTGGCGTACTCCAGCACCTGGCGCCCGGCGTGCAGGCTGCCGGTCAAGGTGATCATGCGCACAGCGGGTTGGGTGCACAGGTGGGCACAAACCGGGTGGTCCATCACCAGCATCTGCAGCACCCCTTCGGGTAGCGCCGCTTGCACCGCCTGCGCCAGCCGCAGCGCCGACACTGGGGTGTGGTTGCTGGGCCGCACCACCACCGTGTTGCCGGTGATCAGCGCTGGCGCCACCTTGCGCAACAGGGTGTAGATGGGGAAATTGAACGGGATCAGCGCCACCACCACACCCAGCGGTTCGCGGTGTAGAAAGAGCTTTTCGCGCGGGTTGTCCGACGGGATGATCTCGCCCTCAATGCGGCGCGCCCATTCGGCGTGGTAGCGCACGATCTCGGCGCCGTAGTGGACCTCGGCGCGCGCGTCGTCTAGGCTTTTGCCGGTTTCTTCGGCCAGCGCTGTGGCGATTGCTTCGGTCTGGGCCAACAAGGCGTTGGCCATGGCGCGCAGGCACTCGGCACGCTCAATGGCTGGGCGCTGGCGCCAGGCGCGCTGGGCCAAGTCGGCGCTGTGCACCGCAGCGGTGACCTCGGCCACGCTGGCCAACTCCACCGTGGCGCAGCACTGCCCGGTGGCCGGGTTGGTCACCGCCAGGTCATCGCCGCAGTGGGTGTGTTGCAGTGGGCTGGACGCGCTCATGCAGGCACCCGCTTTTCGACAAAGCGGCGCACGTAGTCGTCGGCTGGGTGTTCCAAGAGTTGCTTCGGTGCGCCCACTTGCACCAGTTCACCGTCGCGCAGGATGGCGATCTGGTTGCCGATGCGCAGCGCCTCGTCCAGGTCGTGGGTGATGAAGATGATGGTTTTGTTGAGCGCGCCCTGCAGTTCCAACAGCAGTCCCTGCATGTCGTGCCGGATCAGCGGATCCAGCGCACTGAAGGCCTCGTCCATGAGCAAGATGTCGCTTTCCATGGCCAGGGCACGCGCCAAGCCGACGCGCTGGCGCATGCCTCCGGACAGCTCATCGGGGTATTTGGCCTCGTAGCCGGCCAAACCCACCCGATCAATCCACTGGCGCGCCGTCTGCAGCGAGGTCTCCTTGACGTCGCCGCGGCTGAGCAAGCCAAAGACCACGTTTTCCAATACCGTCTTGTGCGGCAGCAAGCCGAAGCCTTGGAAGACCATGCTGATGGTCTGGCGCCGCAGCTGGCGCAGATCGGCCTCGTTGAGCTTGAGCACGTCGCGGCCGTTGAGCAAAATTTCGCCTGCCGAAGGCTCGATCAGGCGGTTGAAATGCCGCACCAGGGTGGACTTGCCCGAGCCCGACAGGCCCATGATGCAGAAGATTTGACCGCTGGGGATGTCCAGCGAGACGTCGCGCAGACCCACATTGCAGCCGGTCTGGGTCAGCACCTCTTTTTTGCCCATGCCTTGGCGCGACAAGACAAGCGCGCGCTCAGCCTCAACGCCAAAAATTTTGTAAACGCCCCGCACCGCAATGCAGGTGGACGGTGTGGTGTTCATGCCAAGACCTCCTTGCGCTTGAGCAGGGCAGCGCGCTCGCGCCGACCGCTGCCATAAGCCTGGGTAATGCGGTCGATCACGACCGCCAGGATCACGATGGCCAAGCCACCCTGCAGGCCACGACCCATGTCCATGTTGTTGATGCCGGCCAGCACGTCTTCGCCAAGACCACGGGCGCCAATCATGGACGCGATCACCACCATGGCCAGGGCCATCATCACCGCTTGGTTCAGGCCGGCCATGATGCTGGGCCGCGCTAGCGGCAGCTGCACGCTGTACAGCAGCTGCCAGCGTGTCAGACCAAAAGAACGGGCGGCCTCCTGCACCTCGGCGTCGACCTGACGGATGCCAAGGTCGGTGAGCCGCACCAGAGGCGGCAGCGCGTAAATCACGGTGGCAAAAATGGCTGGTACCTTGCCCAGGCCAAACAGCATCAACACCGGCACCAGGTACACAAAGGTGGGCAGGGTCTGCATCACATCGAGCAAAGGCGTCAGCAGCTGGCGCAGTCGCTGGCTCGACGCCATCCAGATGCCCAAGGGCATGCCCAGCAGCACCGTGAGAACCGTGGCCACCGACATCAAGGCCACCGTTTGCATGAGCTTGTCCCACATGCCAAAGCAGCCAATCAGGTAGAGCGAAGCGGTGAGAAAAACGGCCAGTCCCCAGCGGCGCGAGGCGTGCCAGGTCAACGCCGCCACCACCGCCAGCACCAGCGCCGGAGGCAGCGCCAGCAGGCCTTTTTCGAGTGGCACCAGCCAATTGGTGAGCAGCCATTTGGTGAAGGCCGAAAAGTGGTCGCCATAGGCCTGCACAAACGCCATCACGCCGCTGTTGATGTGCTCGGCCACATTCAGATCGATAAAAAATCCGTCCATCGCTATTCCTTGGGCACTGGGTGCCGGTGTGTACCGGGGTGGGCCCGCGCACAGTCTGGCTCGCGCCTGAGCGTGCGCGGGTGGAGCGTCACTTCAGCGCTGCCTGAACCCGGTTGGCCACCGCTGCAGGCACCCAGGACGCCACCAGTTGCGGGTTGGCTTTGAGAAACTCACGCGCCACCACCTCGCCACTGAGCTTGCGCTCGTTCATCCGCAGGATGGCGCTGTTGACCTGCTCACCATTGAGCTGCACTTTTTCAAAGAACTGCACCAGGTCGGGATGCGATTTGGCGAAATTGGTGCCCACACCAACAGTCAGGCGTTGTGCCGGAGTGGCAGAAGGGCACGGGTCTTTCACCTCGGCCTTGCGCACGGTTTCCCAGCACTTTTCGTTGTAGGCTGGTTCCTGCAGCTGCACAAACTGGTACTTGCCCATCAGGCTGGCCGGCGACCAGTAATAGAACAGGATGGGTTTGCCGCGTTCCATGGCCGAGGTGATGGCTGCGTCCAACGCCGCGCCTGTGCCAGCGCGGAAATTGGTGTAATGGGCATCCAGTTTGTAAGCCTTGAGCTTTTGGGTGTTGATCTTCTCGCAGTCCCAACCGACCGGGCAGGACAACAGGCGGCCCTTGCTCGGGTCTTCGTCGTCCTGAAACAGGGCCTTGTACTTGGGCAAATCGGCCACCGATTTGAGCTGGGGTGCCGTGGCCTTGATACCTCGCTTGGCGTCGCCGTGGATCACATAGTGGGGCACAAAAAAGCCCTCGTACGAACCCCCATTGAGCAGGTCACCTACCAGTTGAATGCGGCCCGACTCCTGGCCCTTTTTGACGATGTCGGTGCGGTTCCACTGCTCGGTCCAGACGTGCAGGTCGCCCGAGACCAGCGCCGTTTCGGTCGCAGCCGTGCTGCCGTTGACCACCTCGGTCTTGCAGCCAAAGCCTTTGTCGGTGATGGTGCGCAGCAGCTCGGTGTAGAACTGGCCCGACTCCCAAGTGATGCCGGCAAAGCGGATGGGGTCTGTTTTGCCCTGACAGCTGCTTTGCGCCCAAACGGGGCTGGCCAGCAAGGTGGTGGTGAGGACCGCCGCAGCGGCCCAAATGGTACGGGGGGTTGTCATGCCATGTCTCCTGTTGTTGAAGTAAAAAATGCGCTTTTTTGAGGGGCTGTTGCGCCAGCCGTCTCGTCTATCACGCTGCGCAAGGCGGTACACAGTCAGCGAGGTGTGCGTGGGATGCGGACCTCGTTGCGGTAGTCGTTGATGACGTCGCAGGGCGTGTACCAGCGGTCAAGCTCGTGCTGCTCCTCTGCGCTGAAGTGGATGTCCAGCGCTGCGATGTTGTGGTCAAGCTGTTCGACGGTTTCCACCCCAATCAAGGTAGATGTCACCCCGGGTCGGCGGGCGACCCAGGCCAGAGCCAACTGCGATGGCAGCACACCTTTGGCCTCGGCCACCCGCACCATGGCGCGCGCGATGTTGTGGCTGGTCTCGTCGCTGTAGAAGTCCTGCGTGAAGTTGTCCGTTTTGTTGCGCAGCGAATCGGTGTTGCCCGACAGCAGTCCGCGCGCCAGCGGCGAAAACGGTGTCACGGCAATGCCTTCGTCGATGCAGTACGGGATCATCTCCCGTTCTTCTTCGCGGTAGGCCGCGTTGAGCTGGCACTGCATCGATACAAACGGTGTCAGCCCATGTTGGCGCGCGATGTGGTTCATCTTGACGAACTGCCAGGCGTACATGGTGGAGGCGCCGATGTAGCGAATCTTGCCGGCGCGAACCAGATCGTCGAGCGCGCGCATGGTTTCTTCCACCGGTGTCTTGGGATCGAAAGCGTGGATCACAAACAGATCGATGTAATCGGTGCCTATGCGCTTTAAGGAGGCGTGCACCGAGTCCATGATGTGTTTGCGTGAGAGACCCTGGTCGTTGACATCAGGACTCATGGCGTAGAAGCACTTGGTGGTCAGCACCAGGCGGTGGCGCGGCACATCCCGAATGGCTCGCCCGACCACTTCTTCGCTCACGCCCATCGAATAGAACTCGGCCATGTCGATGAAGTTGATGCCACGGTCGACCGCCGCCCTGATCACCGGCGTGGAGGCCGCTTCGTCGAGCACCCACGGGCGCCACGTCGAGCTGCCAAACGTCATGGTGCCCAAGCACAGCCGAGACACCTGCATGCCGGTGCTGCCAAGGTTCACATATTGCATGGTGCGTCCCTCACTCAGGCTTTGGGGGTGTAGAAGGGATTGCGCACGTCGGCGGCGGCGGCGCGCACCGTGGCCAGGCTGGGCTCCTGGCGCATGGCGGCGGTGATGGCGCCTTTGGCGGCCTGGTAGTTGTTGGCAAACACCTCATCGGCATCGTTGGCCGACCAGTTCACCCAGACCGCAGCGATCACACACCAGTCGTTTTCGGCCTCGGGTGGCAGCACACCTTCGAGCAGGCATTCCTGCACACCTTTGGCCACGCCCGCCTGGGCCGGGCCCCAGGTCATGGTTTCGTGCTGATCGCCGCGCAAATCGGCCTTGTTGATGAAGGCGGTCATGGGCTTGACCGGTACACCCGGCTGCAGCACCACCATGTACGGCAAATGCCCTTTGGTGGGCGACGACAGGGCACCGGCCCAAGCCGCGCCGACCGGTCCGGTGCGCGGACCGACCATGACATTGATGTGGGCGGCGTTGGGGCCGCTGCCGATGAAAGATTCGCCGATCTGCATGAATGAAGTCCTGTGAGGTGAAAAAACGAAGCGATGGACAGGACTATGAAAAAAGTGCTCAACATGCACAAACGATACTTTTTCTGTGCATACATGAGTTTTCATCATGCCTTGGGTGTTTCCCCTTGGGTATGAGTTTTCCTCATGTAACAAGCGCCAAAAAATCGTTTTGCGCCTACGGTGGTGCGTCTTAGCCTTGCCGGCCGTGCGAAGTTCAGGGCGGGCCGTGGGGGCCAGCCGTCGCACCGATCTGCCAGACGCTATGACCCTTGATTCCCGACTGCACCATCCCGCTTTGTTCCAACCCGGCGCCCTGATCGGAGGCCAATGGCGAACCGATGGCGCCACCTATGCGGTGCGCAACCCCGCCGATAACAGCCCTGTGGCCGCCGTACAGCGCTGCGGGGCCAGCCACGCGCACCAGGCGGTGGACCACGCGGCGGCTGCCTTGGCGACGTGGCGCCACACCACGGCCAAGGAGCGGGCAGGCGTGCTGCGCCGCTGGGCCGATGCCATGCTGGCCCACCGGGAAGATTTGGCCCTGATCCTGAGCACAGAGCAGGGCAAGCCGCTGGCCGAGGCGCGGGGCGAGGTGGCCTATGCGGCCAGCTTTCTCGAATGGTTTGGCGAAGAGGGAAAACGCGCCTACGGCGACCTGATCCCGACTCACAAAGCGGATGCGCGGGTGCTGGTTCTCAAGGAACCGGTCGGGGTGGTAGCGGCCATCACACCGTGGAACTTCCCGTTGGCCATGGTCACGCGCAAGCTCGGTCCGGCGCTGGCAGCAGGCTGTACGGTGGTGCTCAAACCCTCCGAAGAAACGCCTTTGTCGGCCCACGCTTTGCTGCAATTGGGCATAGAAGCGGGACTGCCGGCCGGCGTGGTCAATGTGGTGTCGGGTGACGCGGCGGCGATTGGCGAAGCCTGGATGGCGCGTGACGAGGTGCGAAAAATCACCTTCACCGGGTCAACCCGGGTGGGCAAACTGCTGATGCGCCAGGCCGCCGACACGCTCAAAAAGGTGTCTCTTGAGCTCGGTGGGAACGCGCCCTTCATCGTCTTCGATGACGCCGATCTGGACGCAGCCGTCGCCGGAGCGATCGCCTCCAAGTTCCGCAACACCGGACAAACCTGTGTGTGCGTCAACCGCTTTTTTGTGCACGACGCCGTTTACGACGATTTCACCCAGCGGCTGGCGCAAGCGGTGGCCCAACTGCCTGTCGGTGCTGCAGAACAGCCCGGCGTCGCCCAAGGCCCACTGATCAACGGCGCCGCACTCGCCAAGGTGGAACAACACGTGGCGGACGCGCTGGCCCATGGCGCCCGAGCGCTTTGCGGCGGTCAACGCCACGCCCTGGGCGGCACCTTCTACCAGCCGACCGTTCTGGTCGACGCCAAGCCACAGATGCTGATGGCTGCCGAAGAGACCTTTGGGCCGGTGGCGGCCTGCTACCGCTTTTCCAGCGACGACGAGGTCATCCGGTTGGCCAACGACACCCGCTATGGCCTCTCGGCCTATTTCTACAGCCAGAACCTGGCGCGTGTCTGGTACGTGGCCGAGCGACTGGAAGCGGGCATGGTCGGCATCAACGAAGGGATCATCTCGACCGAGATCGCGCCATTTGGCGGGGTCAAGGAGTCGGGCATGGGCCGCGAAGGCTCCTACCTTGGGTTGGCAGACTTCATGGAAACCAAGTATCTGCTGATGGGCGGCCTGCGCCGCAACCAATGAGGCTGGTATGCCCGACACCACAGCGATGATCGCCTGGCTCTACAGCTGGGCTGGCCCATTGATGGCGCTGGCCTACGTGCCCCAGATCCGGGTGCTCTGGCGCTCTCAGGACCACGCGCCAGACACCTCGTTGCTCACCTGGTTCATGTGGACTCTGGGTCTGGGCATCACCACGGCTTATGCGGCTTGGGTCAATGGCGACCTGGCGTTTTTGCTCACCTCTGCCAGCAGCTTCACCGGCTGTGTGGTGGTGTTTGTGATGGCGGCCTACAAACGCTGGCGCTACTCGCCAACCTCGTCATTGGGCTCCACACCCTGAGCCGACAACACCCGGCGAACCACCTCGCTGGCAAAACCCCGGGACAACAAAAACCGGGCATGCTTGGCGCGTTCGTGGGCATCCACGGCCGCCTCGCCGAATTTCTTGCGCCAGACCTCGCGCGCCCGCTCCAGCTCGGTGCCGCGCAGCCGCTCCAGCGCCTCTCCCATGGCCTCTGGGCTCAGGCCTTTGGCTTGTAGCTCTTGTTGTACCCGGGCGGTGCCGAGTTTGGCGGCGCGCCGGTGGACCACCGACTCGACCACCCGCGCCTCGCTGATAAAGCCCTTGGCTTGCAGCTCGTCGAGCGCGCGGGCGAGTTCGTCGGCGTCGGTGTCAGGGCTGGCGAGTTTGCGTTCCAGCTCGGGGCGTGAGTGTTCGCGCTGGCTCAAGAGGCGCAGAGCGCGCCCCTTCACGCTCAGCGCTGGCCGGCCGCTCGCCACTGGCGTCACGCCTGGTCGTCGGCCGCAACAGCGGCGGCGGCCTTGGCGCCTTTGGCGGGCTTGGCGGGTGCGTCCACCGGCAGCAGGGGCACACCCAGCGCAGTGCGCACCTTGTTTTCGATCTCGACCCGCAGGGCCACGTTTTCGCGCAGGAATTCGCGCGCGTTGTCGCGGCCTTGGCCGATTTTTTCGCCGTTGTAGGCGTACCAGGCTCCGGACTTGTCGAGCACCTTGTTGTTGACGCCCAGATCAATGATCTCGCCCTCGCGGCTGATGCCTTCGCCGAACATGATGTCGAACTCGGCGGTTTTGAAGGGAGACGCCACCTTGTTCTTGACCACCTTGACCTTGGTCTCGTTGCCAATGGCTTCTTCGCCCTTCTTGATGGTGCCGGTGCGGCGGATGTCGATGCGCACGGAAGCGTAGAACTTGAGCGCATTGCCGCCGGTGGTGGTTTCGGGGCTGCCGAACATCACGCCGATCTTCATGCGAATCTGGTTGATGAAGATGACCATACAGTTGGTCTTTTTGATGGTGGCGGTGAGCTTGCGCAGGGCCTGGCTCATCAAGCGGGCCTGCAGGCCGGGCAAGCTGTCGCCCATTTCGCCTTCGAGTTCGGCCTTGGGCGTGAGCGCGGCCACCGAGTCGACCACGATCAGGTCGACCGCGCCGGAGCGCACCAGACTGTCCACAATTTCCAGCGCCTGCTCACCGGTGTCGGGCTGCGAGATGAGGATATCGGACAGGTTCACGCCGAGCTTTTGGGCGTACTGCACGTCGAGCGCGTGTTCGGCGTCGACAAAGGCGCAGACGCCGCCTTGCTTTTGCATCTCGGCAATCACCTGCAGGGTCAGGGTGGTTTTGCCGGACGATTCTGGGCCGTAGATCTCGATCACCCGGCCGCGCGGCAGGCCACCGACGCCCAGCGCAATGTCCAGGCCCAGCGAACCGGTGGACACGACCTGGATGTCCTCGACCACTTCGCCTTCGCCCAGGCGCATGATGGTGCCCTTGCCGAACTGTTTTTCGATCTGTGCCAGGGCGGCTTGCAGGGCTTTGGCTTTGTCGGCGTTGAGGGCGCTGGCTTTGACGGCGGTTTCC
>CAMBOY010000093.1 GCA_945869245.1 Hydrogenophaga intermedia | reverse complement strand
CGCCGCTGCCCGCGCCCTGCCTCAACCCGCGCTGCAAGGCCACCCCATGGGTTTGGTCAGTGAGGCCGGCATGCCGGCGGTGGCCGATCCCGGCAGCGCGGTGGTGCGCGCCGCCCACACGCTTGGCGTGCGGGTGGTGCCCCTGGTGGGGCCCAACGCCTTGTTGCTGGCGCTGGCGGCGAGTGGGCTCAACGGCCAGCACTTTGCGTTTGTGGGCTATTTGCCGCAAGACGCGGCGGCGCGGGCACAGGCCATCCGGGCCTTGGAACAGTCCAGCCAGCGCAGCGGCCAGACCCAGCTCATGATAGAAACGCCGTACCGCAACGCGGCTCTGCTGCAGGCGCTGCTGCAACACCTGCAACCGCAGACGCGGCTGTGTGTGGCCAGCGCACTGAGCCTGCCCCAGGAATCGGTCCGCACCGACACCATCCAAGGCTGGCGCGCCGGCGGCTCACCAGCACCCAAGGGGCCATGCATTTTTTTGTTTGGTGTATGAGCTCGGGCTCAGGACGGCCGTGGTGTGAGCTGGTGCGGCTCCAGCGGCACCTTGACTTGCCGGTTCATCAGCTCAATGAGCACCATCACCCGGCGCTCGCCATTGCTTTCGTGGTAGATCGCCTCAATGCCGGCAAACGGCCCGTCGACAATCAACACCCCATCGCCTGGCGTGAACGCGCGCTCAGGCGCTTGCGCCAGCGCGGCCTGCTGTTGTTGAATGCCTTCAATCAGGCTCGCGGGCACGCGTGCGGGGTCTTTGCCAAATGTGACCAGGCGTGTCACACCCCGGGTCGACCGTATCGGCGTCCAGCTGAGGCTGTGCATGGCGCTTTCTAGCCAGATGAACAGGTAGCGCGGAAACAGCGGCTCGTCGACCAGCGCCAGGCGGCCACGCGCCACTTTCTCGCGCCGCATCATCGGCAGATAGCAGCGGTAGCCCTGGCGCTCCAGGTTCTCCAGCGCCACCGACTCCTGCCGGGGCTTGGTGTGGATGAGGTACCAGTGCCCAGACACGGTCATTCGGAAGCGGTCACCGCCTCGTCGGACACCTGATCGCCCAAGGCCACGCGCCGCGCTTGCTCGCGCAACAGGCGCTTTTCGTGCTCGTTGAGGCTGCGGTGAATGGCCATCTTGGTGCGGCGCAGCAGTTCGCGGTCGAGCTCTGGCGGCACACCCCGCAAGGCCGGCAGCTCTTCGCGCAGCCAATCTTGCTCGTCCAGTGGCAGACCCGACCACCACTCGTTGACCACCGCTTGCAGCACGTCTTCGTGCACGGTTTGTTGCACCGCCTGGGCACCGGCGCTCAAGGCGTGGGCGAGGTCCTGGGCCTGCACCACCAAACGGCGGTCGGCTTCGCGCAGCAGGCGCGCCCACTCGGGATCGTGCTGCTGCAGGCGTGGCATGGCTTTGACGCGCTCATCGGCCAACAAGCACACCTTGATGCCCTGGAGTTTGAGCACGTCGATGGTGTGGATGAGGCGCTGGTCGTCGCTGGCAATGACGATCACATCGGGCTGCATGCCATGGGCCACCGCCATCAAATCGGCCGACATTTGCCGCACCATGGCCAGTTCGCCGTCGGTATCGGCCTGTGGCAGCAGGCGCAGGGTCTGGTCGTCGAAGGTGGCTTTGTCGTCTTGGTCGGCGTAGCAATACGCGCGCAAGAGCTGCGCATTCAGATTGGCTTGATCCAGTGCATTCAACACCACCGCATTGACCTGCGCACGCGACACGGGGGCGGCGTCGCGGCCATCAAGCCCACACAGCCAGCGCAAATAGCGCATGTCGACAAACGCCACCGCCCGGCTCTGGCCGCTGCCACTGTAAAAAGTCCGTTTGCGTGGAGGCAAGGTATGCATATTCATGAAGGGAAACCTGTAATCGCGTTAGTTTAGGAAAGCACGCAAGTTTAACGAACACCCTGCGGCGGCGCTCCGTACAATGCGCGGCCATGACACACACGCCTTTGCGCATCCTGCTGCTTGGCATGAACGGCCAAGTGGGCTGGGAGCTGCAACGCAGCCTGAGCCCGCTGGGCGAGCTGATTGCACTGGACCACGACGGCAACCCGGCCCACCCAGGGCTGGTGGGCAGCTTCACCGATCTCGACGGCTTGGCGCGCACGGTGCAAACGTTGCGCCCCGATGTGATCGTCAACGCCGCCGCCCACACAGCGGTCGACAAAGCCGAGAGCGAGCCGGCCTTGTGCCACACCTTGAATGCCGAAGCGCCCGCCGTGCTGGCGCGCTGCGCAGCGGCCAGCGGTGCGCTGCTGGTGCACTACAGCACCGACTATGTGTTCGACGGCCGTGGCGACCACGCCCGTCTGGAAACCGACCCCACAGGCCCACTGAACGTCTATGGCCAGACCAAGCTGGAGGGCGAACGCGCCATCGTGGGCAGCGGCTGCCGACACCTGGTGTTTCGCACCAGCTGGGTGTATGGCGCGCGCGGCGGCAATTTCGCCAAAACCATGCTGCGCCTGGCCCAAGAGCGCGATCGGCTGACGGTGATCGACGACCAGATCGGTGCGCCCACAGGAGCCGACCTACTGGCCGACGTGACCGCCCACGCGATCCGCGCCGCGCACGCGCAGCCAACCTTGGACGGCCTGTACCACCTGGTGGCGCGCGGTGAAACCAGCTGGCACGGCTATGCGCGCTTTGTACTGCAGCAGGCCCAAGCTTTGGGCGTGGCACTCACAGCCCGTGCCGAGGCGGTGGAGCCAGTGTCCACCAGCGCCTTCCCGACCCCGGCACAGCGGCCGCTGAATTCGCGCTTGGACACCACCCGCATTCAAGCCGCGCTGGGCCTGCAGCTGCCACACTGGCAGAGCGGTGTCGCGCGCATGCTCAGTGAACACCTGCAACGCAACTGAACAGGAGTCCCCATGCAGCACCGCAAAGGCATCATCTTGGCCGGTGGCTCCGGCACCCGGCTCTACCCGGTTACCCAGGCGGTGAGCAAGCAGCTCATGCCGGTGTACGACAAGCCCATGGTCTATTACCCGCTGAGCACCCTGATGCTCGCTGGCATCCGCGAAGTGCTGCTGATCAGCACCCCGCAGGACACACCGCGCTTTGCCGAGCTGCTGGGCGACGGCAGCCAGTGGGGCATGCAGATCCAATACGCCGTGCAACCCAGCCCGGACGGCCTGGCACAGGCCTTCCTCATTGGGCGCGAGTTTGTAGCGGGCCAGCCCAGCGCGCTGGTGCTGGGCGACAACATTTTCTACGGCCACGATCTCATCAAACAGCTGCACCACGCCAACGCGCGCAGCGGCGGCGCCAGTGTGTTCGCCTACCATGTGCAAGACCCTGAGCGCTACGGCGTGGTGGCGTTTGACGAGCAGCAGCGCGCCATCAGCATCGAAGAAAAGCCGCTCCAACCACAGAGCAACTACGCAGTCACCGGCCTGTACTTTTACGACGAGCAGGTGTGCGACATCGCGGCGAGCTTAAAGCCCTCCCCCCGAGGTGAGCTGGAAATCACCGACGTCAACAAGCGCTATCTCGAGCTTGGCCAGCTGAGCGTGGAGATCATGGGCCGGGGCTACGCCTGGCTGGACACTGGCACGCACGACAGCCTGCTGGAGGCGGCCAGCTTTATTGCCACGCTGCAAAAGCGCCAAGGCCTGCAGGTGGCGTGTCCAGAAGAGATTGCTTATCGGCAGGGATGGATCGGCGCCGACGCTTTGCGGCAACAGGCCGAGGCGCTGCGCAAAAACGGCTACGGCCAGTATCTGCTGCGTGTGTTGGGCGAGTCGGTGTTGCGGAGCGTCTGATGCAGCACCAACGCTTGGCCATCGCCGATATGGTGCTGTTCACCCCTCGGGTGTTTGGCGACGACCGGGGCTTCTTCTTTGAGAGCTTCAACGAACGCGTCTTCGCCGCAGCCACCGGCTGCATCGCGCGCTTTGTGCAAGACAACCACAGCCGATCGACCCGTGGTGTGTTGCGTGGGCTGCACGCCCAGCAAGCGCCACACGCACAAGGCAAACTGGTGCGGGTGACGCAAGGCGCGGTGTTCGATGTGGCGGTGGACCTGCGCCGCAGCTCGGCCACCTTTGGCCGCTGGGTGGGCATGGAGCTCAGCGCCGACAACAAGCAACAGTTGTGGATCCCACCCGGCTGTGCCCATGGCTTTTTGACCCTGAGCGACAGCGCCGAGTTTTTGTACAAAACCACCGACTTTTACGCGCCCGAGTCGGAGTTTTGTGTCGCCTGGGACGACCCCGAGCTGGCCATCGCTTGGCCGCTGGATCGCACCGGAGCGCCGCAACTGTCGGTCAAAGACCAACAGGGCTTGCGCCTACAAGACGCACCCTGCGCGCCTTGATCGCTGCGCTCAGCGCACGGCAACACCCGAGAGACTGGCGGCTTTGTACAAGCCCTCGCCCACGCTGGCGCCAAACTGCCGGGCCAGACGCATGCCCACATGCTCGCGGTAGGTGTAGTCGATCACCTCCTCGGCTTTGACCACCTCGCGGGCCACAAAGTCCAGATTGCCCAAGGCGTCAGCCAGCCCCAAGTTCACCGCCTGTTGGCCGCTCCAGACCAAACCACTGAAGGTGTCGGGCGTGATCTTGAGCCGCTCACCGCGCCCTTTTTTCACCACATCAATGAACTGACCGTGGATCTCATCGAGCATGGCCTGCAAATACAGCTTGTCCTGCTCCTTGAGCGGACTAAAGGGATCGAGCAAGGCCTTGTTCGATCCAGCGGTCATCAGGCGACGCTCCACACCGAGTTTGTCCATCAAACCGGTGAAGCCAAAACCGTCCATCAACACGCCAATGCTGCCCACCACACTGGCTTTGTCGACATAAATATCGTCCGCCGCCGCCGCGATGTAGTACGCGGCAGAGGCACAGGTCTCCTGCACCACCGCATACACTTTTTTGTTGTGCAGCGCTTTGAGTCGAACAATCTCATCGTGCACGATGCCCGCCTGCACCGGACTGCCGCCGGGCGAGTCGATCACCAACACAATGCCCTGTGCCGTCGGCTCTTCGAACGCCGACCGCAACGACGACACCATGTTCTCGGCGCTGGTCTCGGACGCGCTATCGATAGGGCCACGGATCTGCACCACCGCGGTGTGCGCCGCACCAGGGCCGGTGGTGTGCTCCACACCAGTGAAGTACCACCACAGCGCCGCACACACGAGCACCAGCCAAGCCAAGCGAAAAAACACTTTCCAGCGGCGCACCGCTGTTTGCTCGCGCACTTGCGCCAGCAAAAGCTTTTCAATCGCGGCGCGCTCCCAGCCGGCGTTGGGCGTCGCCGCGCTGGCCACAAAACGATCTTCCGAAGGGTCTTGAAGACTCATACACACTTTCAAAAAACAAGCCGCTCAAACGGCCACTCGACGCACCAGTACACCACACCAGCGCGCTCTTGTACCGGCACTTTGACCAAACCGCCCCGGCACGGTCCGCCGGCACAGGCGCCGGTGTCGGGCGCATAAGCCGCACCATGCGACGCACACAACAACCATTGTCCGGTGTCGTCAAAGAACTGGTCGGGCTGCCAGTCCATTTCCATGGCCACATGGGTGCAACGATTCAGGTAAGCGTACACAACGCCCTGGTAGCGCACAGCAAAGGCGCGCACTGGCTCACCGTGGTACAGCACATCAAACGCCCTGGCGCGCTGCCCATCGAGCAGCTCCTCGGCACCACACACCGGTTGCAGATCCATGGTGTCACGCCTGGTCCAGCAACCAGTGGTGCAGTTCGGCCACCGAATGCACCACCACACGGGGCGAATAGGCGAGCAAAGCATGGTCTGCGTGCGCACCGTAGCTCACACCCACACTGTCGCAACCGGCCGCTTGCGCCATCTGCACATCGTGGGTGGTGTCGCCAATCATCAGGGTACGCTCGGGCTCGGCTCCGAACTCGCGCATCAACTCGTGCAGCATCAGCGGATGGGGCTTGCCAGCGGTCTCATCGGCGGTGCGCGATCCATCAAACACCCCGGCCAAGTCGATATGGGCCAAGGTCTCGTCCAAACCCCGGCGGCTCTTGCCGGTCGCGACCACCAGCCAATGGTGGCGGCGCCGCAAATCGGCCAACATCGGCAACACCCCGGCAAACAAGCTCACCTCGTTGGCGAGTCGCCGGTAGTGGTGCTGGTAGCGGCTGGCCAACTCCGGGTACCGACTGGGTGGCACGTCCGGGGCTGCGTGCGCCAGCGCCTGGGTCAGGCCCAAACCAATGACATAGCTGGCCGACGCATGAGACGGCACGGTACCACCCACATCGCCCACCGCCGCCTGAATGGCTTGGGCGATGGCGGCGGTGGAGTCGTACAAGGTGCCATCCCAATCGAAGGCGATCAAATCGTAGCGGCGAGGGCGCATGGTTCAAGCAAAGAAAAAGGCGTCACAAGGACGCCTTTTTAACAGCAGCCGACCGACTCAGATGCGGAAGTCTTCAATGTTCTTGCCTTCGGCCATGGCATTGCGCACCCACTCAGGCTTGCGACCGGGGCCACCAGCCCACAACTCACCGTTGGGACCACGGTACTTGGCCGCTGCGGTGGACTTGCTTTTACCAGGCTTGCGCGCCGGCGCGCCACCCAAGTCGGCAACGGTAATGCCGTACTGCTTCATCTTGGCCTTGATATCGGCAATCACCGACGCCAATTCGTTTTTTCGGGCTTGCTCGGCCTGCGCCATCAAGGCTTGGGCCTGAGCCATCAGTTCGGAATACGAGGTCATTGTGTGTCCTTCAAGGGTAAAAAATCTATTTATTGAGCCAGCAGCATCCCAACGATGCTGCGTCATTGTACACCCAACTGCATCAATTCTGTCAAGCGCAGATTCGCCGGCAATTTCGCTTCCAATTGTATCGACTCGCTGCTCATTGGATGATCAATTCTTAGCCGCCAGGCATGCAAAAACATGCGCCGAAAGCCCACTTTTGCTATCTCGCGGTTCAGTTCAAAGTCTCCATATTTGTCGTCGCCTACAATTGGGTATCCCGCGTGCGACAGATGCACGCGAATCTGATGGGTTCTGCCGGTTTTGATGGTGACCGCCAACAAACTGAAGCCACCCGCGCCCACAGCGTGCCCTTGCACCGTGGGCAGCACTGCCAAACGGCGCACCAGCGTCAATGAAGGCATGGCGTGCGGGTGGTCGGCGGGAACCACACGCACCCGTCGCTCCCCATCGGGGAGTTCAAACTTGTGTAAGGCGGCATCGAGTCGGCGCGTGCCTTCTGGCCACACCCCCTTGACCAAAGCCAAGTACACCTTATCGGTGGTGCGCGCCCGGAACTGGTCCTGTAATGCGTTCAACGCACTTTTGCGTTTGGCGATCAACAACAGACCGCTGGTTTCCCGGTCCAGTCGGTGCACCAATTCAAGATAGCGGCTCTGCGGCCGTGCCGCACGCAATTGCTCAATCACACCAAAACTGACACCACTGCCGCCGTGCACCGCCATTCCATCGGGCTTGCTGATGGCCAGAAAATGCTCGTCTTCGTACACCAATATCCAACTCTTGGCGGGAAAAGGCGGAATTGCCACAGCATCGGCCTTGGGCTCTGCCACGCGCAGCGGCGGCACACGAATGACATCTCCGGCCTGCACCCGGTCGTCGGCAGACACCCGGCCTTTGTTGCGCCGCACCTCGCCCGACCGGATGATCCGATAGACATGGGTTTTGGGCACACCTTTGAGTTCGCGAATCAGAAAATTGTCGAGCCGCTGGCCCGCTGAATCCTCATCAACAGACAGGTATCGAACAGAAGAAGCGGGGTCGGACACAGACATAAACGGCAGGCAGGGCGGCGCCGGATGACGCCACAACCGGTCCACACTATAATCTGCGGGTTCAGCCCAAGGTCTAAGTGCTTGATTTGTCTTGCAGTTTAAGACCGCATCTGGTCCTTGGCTCCGCCCGATAGGCGGCGACAGCTGAACGCAGTGCCGGTGTTGTCCGGCGGCCCCTGTGGCTGGCCCGTGCGTCGCGTCGACGCCCCTGGCCAAAGCGCAGCCGCCGCACCAAGGCAACACCTGATCGTTCAAGAGATTGCGAACCCGATACGGAATACCCCAATTGTTCAGCCCACCGCTCAGAGCGCACGCGCCACGCACAGGCTGAACAAGGATGTCAGTGAACCCCATGCCCCAACACCACATCTGCGACGATCCGCCGCGAACGCCCCAGCCGGGCGGTGGTTGGCTTGGGTGGCGCTCGCATCCAAGCGCCTACGCACGGATAGCGTGACTCGGTGAGCAGAGCGGCGCAGCAGCCGCCCACCGAACCGCCGTGATCCGCCGCTCTCCGGCAATTCCTCATTGTTCGCAACTCCTGACTGGTCTGTGGCCGGTGGTGTTTGTGTGCGTCGACGCGGCGCAGCAAACGCTGATGGAAGTGTTTGAACCAAGGAAAACGCCATGAAGCGTATGTTGATCAATGCCACGCAGGCCGAAGAGCGCCGCCTGGCCATCGTCGACGGGCAGAAACTGCTCGACTTTGAAATCGAAATCGAAGGGCGCGAACAGCGCAAGGGCAATATCTACAAGGCGGTGGTGACCCGGGTCGAGCCCTCGCTCGAAGCCTGTTTTGTCGACTACGGCGAAGAGCGCCACGGTTTCTTGCCCTTCAAGGAAATCTCCAAGCAGTATTTCCAGGGCAATGTCTCGCCATCGCAAGCGCGCATCCAAGACGTCATCAAAGAAGGCCAAAGCCTGTTGGTGCAAGTCGAGAAAGAAGAACGTGGCAACAAGGGCGCGGCACTGACCACCTTTGTGAGCCTGGCCGGCCGCTATGTGGTGCTGATGCCCAACAACCCGCGCGGCGGTGGTGTGAGCCGCCGCATCGAGGGCGACGACCGGGCCGAACTCAAGGCCGCGCTCGACCAGCTCGAATACCCCAACGGCATGAGCATCATCGCCCGCACCGCCGGCATCGGCCGTGACGCTGCGGAACTGCAATGGGACTTGAATTACCTGCTCAAGCTGTGGACCGCGATCGACGGCGCCGCACAGGCAGGCCAAGGCGCCTTCCTGATTTACCAGGAATCGACCTTGGTGATCCGCGCCATTCGCGACTATTTCAACAACGACATCGGCGAGATCCTGATCGACACCGACGACATTTTTGAACAGGCCAAGGGCTTCATCTCGCATGTGATGCCCGAATACGCCAACCGCGTCAAACGCTACCGCGACGACGCGCCGCTGTTCTCGCGCTTTCAGATCGAGCACCAAATCGAGACCGCCTACAGCCGCACGGTCAACCTGCCCAGCGGCGGCGCGATTGTGATCGACCAGACCGAAGCCTTGGTGGCGGTGGACGTGAACTCGGCGCGCGCCATCAAAGGCGGCGACATCGAAGAAACCGCCACCCGCACCAACCTAGAAGCCGCCGACGAAGTGGCGCGCCAGGCCCGCCTGCGCGACCTGGGCGGCCTGATCGTGATCGACTTCATCGACATGGAAGAAAGCCGCAACCGGCGCGAGGTGGAAAACCGCCTGCGCGATGCGCTGCGCCAAGACCGCGCCCGTGTGCAGTTCGGCGCCATCAGCAAATTCGGCCTGCTGGAAATGAGTCGCCAGCGCCTGCGCCCGGCACTCAACGAAGGCGCGTCCATCCCCTGCCCGCGCTGCGGCGGCTCGGGCCATATCCGCGACACCGAAAGCTCGGCATTGCAGATTCTGCGCGTCATTCAAGAAGAGTCGCTCAAGGACAGCACCGCCGCCGTGTTTGTGCAGGTGCCGGTTGAAGTCGCCAGCTTCCTGCTCAACGAAAAGCGCACCGAGATCACCAAGATCGAACTCAAGCAGCGCATCAACGTGCTGCTGGTGCCCAACAAATCGCTCGACACACCCAACTACAAGCTGGAGCGCCTGAAACACGACGATCCACGCCTGGACAACCTCGACGCCAGCTACAAGATGGCCGAGGAAGTGGACGAAGCCACCACCGTGACCCGCCGCAGCCAAGAGCGCGCCAACCGCCAGGAGCCGGTGATCAAGGGCGTGGTGCCCGACGGTCCAGCGCCGGTGGCCGCACCCAAGCCCGAAGCTGTGACCGCCCCTGCGGTCATGCCCACACCAGCGCCTGCTGCACCGGCCGTGGCGCCTGCAGCCAGCGCCGGCTTCATGGGCTGGCTCAAGCGCTTGTTTGGTCTGAGCGATCCGCAACCGGTGGTCGCACCGGTGGCGCCCGAGACCAAACCAGCGGCCGACAAGACCGCTGGCCGCGACGAGCGCCCACGTGGCGGCCGGGGCCGCAGCCGCGACGGCGAGCGCTCGGACCGCGGTGAGCGTGCAGATCGCCCGCCGCGCGGCCCGCGCACCGAAGGCCGCCCAGTGGACGGCAGCCGCGGCGAGCGGCGCGATACACCACGCGACAACAAGGTCGCCAGCGACGAGCGCGCTGGGACCGCACGGCCACCGCGCGCCGCTGGCGCCGACGGACAAGCCCGCCCCGAGCGCCGCCAAGACCG
>CAMBOY010000092.1 GCA_945869245.1 Hydrogenophaga intermedia | reverse complement strand
CGCCATGATCATGGGCCACGAAATGGCCCATGCCCTGCGCGAACACGCGCGTGAGCGGGTCGGCAAGGGCAACGCCACCAGCATTGGTCTGCGCCTGGGCGCACAACTGCTGGGCTTGGGCGATGTGGGCGCCGTGGCCGCCGACCTGGGCACCCAGCTGCTGACCCTGAAGTACAGCCGCGACGACGAAACCGAAGCCGACCTGGTGGGTTTAGAACTCGGCGCCCGCGCCGCCTACAACCCCAGCGCCAGCGTCAGTCTGTGGCAGAAAATGGCCCAAGCCGGCGGCGGCAACGGCCCCGGCTTTCTGTCCACCCACCCCAGCGGCCCCGACCGCATCCGCGAACTCGAGAACAACCTCTCCAAGGTGCAAGGGCTGTACGAAGCGGCGCGGCGCAAGGGGTGAGGCCAGGTGACAAGCTAAGCGGCTTGGCCGACCGCCGAGCAGTGGGTGGCCCACCCACTGCAGGCAAGTCGACTACCTATCCCGACGAACAGGGTTCGCTCAAGGCTGCGCCTGCACCGGCATACCGTAGAAGGCATAAAAGGTGGCGAACTGGCGGTTACCACTGTCGCGTGCGAGCAAGTGGATGCCGTCGGCCACCGCACCAGGCTGGTAGAAACCGTTGCTGCCACACTGATTGACCCCGGCCAAGGGTGTGCAGGGCACGGTGGCGCTGCGGGCACTGGTGGACACGCTGACCTGATCGGTGAAGCGCTTACCCTGATAACGACCGAACAGGGTGAGCCCCGTCGGCGGCAACGCGCCGGCTGGCACCACCCAGCCATCGCCACCGCCGTCGCTGTCGATCCGGGTGCTTTCTTCGGACGCCAGATACAGGCGGCCTACCGAATCCAAGTCATCGCCGGGAATGGTCGAAGCCAAAGCTTGGAGCAGGGACGGGGTGAATACGGCCCATTGGCGCGCGCGCAGCTCGCGGATGCTGAGCGCACGCGAAAGATTGCGGAACACCTGAGTGGCGGCCACCGCGCCCGGGTCGCTGGCCAGGTAGTAGCGAAATGTCCACTGCCCCAACCGGCCGCTATCTTCCAGCTGGACATCGGTCCACTGCGGGCTCACGAAGACCAGATTGGTGGTGTCGGTCGTGGCCGGACTGCCGCCCTGCGATCCGACGAATGCGCTGGCCAAGCGGACGAAGCTGGTGCCGGTCGGGCCCTGCCCTTTGTCCACCACGAGGAAGTCGGTGCCTCCGCCAGGCACCAGGGTGATGGTGTTGCCCCTGGGCGTGGTCACAACCACCCGTGCGAACAGTGGGCCGTTGGGCGTCTGTACATTGCGCACGTTGAGGTTGTAGCCGGCGCTCAGGTAGTCGTACTGCGACTGGTTCTGGGTCGGGAAGCGTCGCAGCTGGTGATAGGCCAGCACCTCGCCCGGGAACTGGTACTGGTTGCCCTTGAAGCGCAGGGCACCGTCGACGGGGGTGACCGTGTCGCTGACGCTGTTTTCGTCCACCAACACGCCGCCTTGCAGCACACGCACGCGGAAGCTGACCACGGTATCGTCCCCATTGCGGTATTCGATGGCGCCAGCCGTGAACTGCACCTGCGATGTGCGGTCGCGGAAGAGGCCACTGAAGGCCCGATCGGACGCAACCACGCTGCCGCTGTTGCGGTAGCTGATCGCACCAGCGTTCTGCACAAACAGGTTGCGGCACACCGGCGCCAGCACACTGGTCTCGCCGCCGGTGACCAATCCGTTCACTGCGGTTCCGATGACGCGCTCGGACAGCGGCAGGTTGTAGCAGCTGGACGCACGGGCGAGCAGGTCGGCCAGCAGGGCCGAAGCACCGGCCGGCGGCAGATCGTTGGCAGTCACCGTGGGCAGAGTCGGCAGTGTCTGGGCCGAGCTGTCGAAACGGACCGACACCGGGTTCGCGGTTCCGCTGGGCACCACCACAACCTGCACCTGCGTGGCGCTGGTGGACACCGGTTCGATCACCACCCGGATCGAGTCGAGCAGGCGGTCGTAGTCTGCGCCGTTGGCCTCGAACACACCGCTGAGCGGGTCGAATCCGGTCTGGCCGGTGGCCTGCAGCACGCTAGCCAGCGAAGCCTGGACCCGGTCCACGGCCTCCTCGATGGACGCCGGCGTCACCGATCCGCCCACCAAGTCCTCCGGACGCCCAGTGGGCGACAGCAAGGCGGCCACCACGGTGGTGACCGGCGTGATATTGACACGCGTCTGGGACGCCGAGCCCAGCACGCCGACCAAGCGCTCCTGATCGCCCTGCAGCGATGTGCGGGTCGCGACCACCACAAAGGGTGGCTGCGCCGTCCCGGGAACGTCGACGGTGTAACCCCCGGCTGCGTTCACCGTCGTCTGGCCCACCGCTGCCCCGGTCCGGTCGTAGACCGTAATGCTGGCGTCCGCGAACGGCGCGCCCATGGCCGCCGTACCGGTGATCTGCAACGGCGTGGGGGTGGCGCCCCCTCCACCCCCGCCGGTACCTCCGCAAGCGGTCAAGACCGCAACGCTGGTCGCGATGATGAGGCACAAATTTGTGCATCGGGTGATTACAAGCCGCTTGTTCATGGTGCTCTCCTATTAGGCATACGGGTGAATGACAATGACGCCATTGCACGCCGATCCGCCGGATCACACCTCCCTCCGATGGGGTGGTGATGGCTGTCCTATCTCCCCCATTGGGGGAGGAAATGCCATCAGCCCCCGCGCTGGAGGCCGCTCACGACCGCGCAAGCAAGTTCAGCAACTGAACCTCTGCGGCCGGATCGTCGGTCAGGTTCAATGCGTGGCGCAAGGCCTGCAAGTGACCCGCCGACGCGTTGGAAGCGGTCCCAGTCAGTAGCGTCCAATACGCGTTGTGCGTCATCCAGTGCTGCGGCAACAAACGGTGTTTGGCCACCGGCTTGACAGCAACATCCAGCACACCAGGGCCGAACAGTCCCGCCAACGGGCCCGATATGAGATCGCCGTGCAGAAAGCGCCAAGCGCTTGGTGGCTGGTCGTACAAATTGGTCCAGCGCGTGGCGGCCATGGCTGCAGCGTGGTGCATGAAGCGCTTGCCGTTTCCAGAGCGCGGCGCATAGGCAAAAGACGGGGGAACCCCCTCTTTAATGGGCGGTGATCGCAGCAGCTCACGGGCGTCGATTTTGGTTTGTAACTCGTCGCCGCTTTCGGCCAACAACACATCGGCGTGGGTCAAGGGACTGCCCAGCGTGACGAGGTCGCTCACCCGCCAGCCATCGACACCACTGGACAGCACGCGAAGCAACTCCCGCTGCGCATCGCGGTAGGCGCGCAAGGCAAGCGCGCTCACCGGTCCCCCCAGGTCTGCGCACCGATCCAGATCGGCGGCAGCGGCTTCGCACTGTTGCAGCGCTTGGGCACACATGGGGCCGGCCATGTCGATGCGCCGGGTGGCTTCTTCCCATGCCAGGGCCACGATGTCGTGGGCAAGGATCGATCCCAAACTATGCCCGACCACCACAATCCGCTCGTAATCCGGGTTGGCGTGCAGCGCTTGCAACAACTCAAGTCCGCGCCGCCGTGCAGCGTGCCGCACGCGCACATTGCGCGGCGAGGGTGTGACATACCGGGCCACATCACCAAAGTAGCGCACCAAAAACGACTTGCCCACCAACAGAACCAGGGCAGACAACACCACCGACCCTACACACCACCACATAGCTTGGGGATTGGCAATCGCCACGTTCAGCGCCACCAGCGGCGCACCCGCCACACCCAGCGCCAGCCACCACAACACGCCCCATAAGGGACGCAAGCGCTTGGGCACCGACGACATGGGTTTGCGCCACAGCAAACGGGCGAACCACTGCGCAAAATCGCCCCAGGTCGAGTCGGCCGTGATGTCGGCCCAATACAGCTCAAAGAAGTCGACGCGTGAGCCATGGTCTCGTCCTTGCAACGGCGGGGTCCGGCGGGTCGTGATGCGCCGCAGCTCGGCCGATTGCGACACCGCATCGGGCTTTGTCCAGGTGCGGTAGGCATCGGCCCCGTCTGACGCGAACAGCCGGCTGGCCGGATGCCACACGCTGCGCACAAAGCCGCGCAGCGTGTCCATCGGGTGTTGCTCCCCCATGCCGTGGATGAGAACAACGGCCACTTTTTTTCCAGAACTGGGCGGTGCCATGCTTGATCTCCCAAAAGAGCCCAGTGTCGGCCCTGCACGCAGCAAGCAGGCCACGTTCCTACCCAATCCGGGGAGAAAACCTGCGCCCGAACAAGCCAGACGCTTGCCCCCGTGGGCACCCAAGCGCACGATGGCGGCATGTCCAATGCCTGCGCCCCAAACGGCACCGCGCTCTACCTCACACTCGACGAGGCGGGCGGCTGGCTTGACGCGCCACACCACCAAGCTTGGTCTTGCGCCCGCCGTCAGTTGGAGCGGCAAGTCGCCAGCGGTGGTGCCCACTGGTGGCACCGATCCGACATCGGCTTGTGCGCGGTGTTCGACCACACCACCGACGCGCTGCGTTGCGCTTGGCGTTTGCCGCAGTTGGCCAGCGCGCAGCCCAGCGACCACTGGCGGCTGAGCCTGGACACGGTGGCATCGGTTCCCTCCACACAAGGCGCACAGGTCGCGCACCTGCACGCGCTGGCACAACTGGGCGCCGATCGGCTGCCCTTGGCTGGGCACCGCCTGCGCGACGCTTTGCTCGATCCCATGGACGCCCAGGTGGAAGATCTGGGCCTGTGTCACCTCAAGGGCCAGATGGCACCCGAGCGCGCCTACCGCTTGCATCCGCCCAGCCGCCACCCTGGCCGGCGCGCCCGCGCCAACGATCTGCCCCGCTTGGTGCTGCTCGCGCCCCAAGCGGCATACGACAGCCCCGAGCACCGCGCGTTCGGGCCTTTGTTGGTGGATCGGGTGTCGCATCAGCTTGGGCGATCGAGCCATGTGCGCGTGGTGCACCCGCTGAGCAGCCGATCCCTGGCGGCGCGCAGCCAAGCGCCGCTGGTCGCCCAGCGGTGGTTGGGCGCCGACTACGTGCTCAGCGGGTCGTACCGCGTCGTGGGCCAGCAGGGAGCTGGCACGCTGCAGTTACACCTGAGCTTGCAATCGGCACGCGACAAAACCCCGGTGTGGGCGCACAGCTTCCAGGCGCAGGTGGGCGACGTGCTCTCTAGCGACAGCGAGCTGGTGCATGCGATGAGCACTGGCGTGCACCACGCGGTGTTGCACGCCCAACTGGACTGGACGCGCCAACAGCCACTGCGCGCGCTGAGTGATTACGCACTGCTGCTCAACGGCGTGGGCCTGATGCACCGCAGCGCCCCAGACGACTTTGGCGTGGCCCGCCAGGCGCTGCTGGGCTTGCTGGAACGCCACCCCAATATGGGCCAAGCCCACGCCTGGCTGGCCAAATGGCATGTGCTGCGTGTGACCCGCGCATTGACACAAGAGCCCGAACACGAAGCGGCCAGCGCCGACGCCCACGCCACAGCGGCCATGGAAGCGAACGACGCCGCAGGGCTGGCGCGCGCCATGCAGGGATTTGTGCGGCTGCACCTCCGGCGCGACCTACCCGGCGCACTGGCCGACCTGCAGGCCTGCACCCAAGAGCACCCCAACGAGCCCTTGGCTTGGCTGTTTCGGGGCGTGGCCGAAGCGTTTGCCGATCAGGGCGAAACCGCCATGCGCGCCAGCCAGCAGGCGCTGGCTTTGTCGCCGCTGGACCCTTTGCTCTATTACTTTGAGTCGCTGGCAGCGTCTAGCGCGCTGGTGCAGGGCGACGCTGGGCAGGCGCGGACCTGGTGTGAACAGTCGCTGCGCCGCCATGTGATGCACCTAAGCACCCACCGCGCTTACATCACGGCCTTGTGGATGCAAGGCGAACGCGTCTTGGCCCAACACGCGGCCCGCCAGTTGCTGCGGCTGGCACCGGGCTACACCGTGGCGCAGTTTGTGCGCACCGGCAGCAGCGCCCACACGCGGCTGGGCCGCTGCGTGCAAGCGGCGCTGACCGATGCGGGCATTCCCGTCGGACACTGAGTCCGACTTCTTCACCACAGGAGACACACCATGGCATTGTTGGGAGGCACACAATGGGGGGGCACCGGAGGCACAGCGCTGCTGGGCCTATTGGGCGGCACAGGAGGAACCGGTGGCACCGGGGGCACAGGGGGCACCGGCAGCTTGGCCGACAGTTTTGCCAACCCGCTGGTGGTGCAGGCGCTGATGATGTCGCGCGACGGGACGTTCGCATCGGATGGCCCACACCATCCCCCGCCCGACCACGGCTGCCTGGACAACCCCACCGAGCTGGAACACTGGGACCTTTGGGTGCGTGCGGCGCTGGTGCAGGCAGAACTCAACGAAGGCCTGACGTTCGCTCCCCAGGGCCCAGACACCCTGGTTCTGAAGTCGGGTTCGACCGCCTGGTTTTCACTCACTAGACCAGCACCGGCATTTTTTGCCGCGCAGCTGCCGCTGGTACAGAGCTGGGCCACGTTGCGTGAAGAGCGCATGGCCGAAATCCTGACCCAAATCGACAACCAGATCGCCTTCATCGCGGCCATCACCGGGCTCAAAGCCGACCGCCACCGCTGGACCTGGGAATGGCTGGGCGCCGCCTTGTCGCTGGTCATTGCGGTGGAGGTGCGCTTCAAACACGCGCTCGCCTGCAGACGCCCTGTCGCCTATTCGCCGCAGGTACAACCCATCATCACCACCCCTGGCCACGGCACCTACCCCATGGGCCACGCAGCACAAATCTACATGCTGGTGGAGGTGTTGAAGGTGTTGCTGTGTAGGGACAGGGCATCCGCACAGGCCGTACAGCTCGACCGCCTGGCCGAGCGGGTGAGCGTGAACCGCGTGGTGGCGGGCGTGCACTTCCCCATCGACGCCCACGCCGGCAAAGCGCTGGGGCTGGCGATGGCGCGCTACTTTTTAGGCCAATGTGGTTTGGATGCCAAGCAGGTGGCCCACGTCGAGCCGGGCTTTGGTCGCGCACTGGGCGATCCAACAAGCTGGGATTTTCCAGCCAACAAAGCAGCGACAGAAAATCCCACGCCAGCCGAACCCCCACCGAGCAGCGCACTGATGCGGCGCCTGACCCAACTCGCGCTGCGCGAACTGCATGTGCCCTGCGAGGACAAGGCCGATCCCAATCCCTGCCAACAGACACCCTGCCACTGTGTATCTGTGCCCACTCCCGCGGCCCAGTGATGAGCGCCATGGCACCGCTGACGTTTGGGCAACAAGCCGACGCCTACTTGGAATGGGCGCACGCCACCCAGTACCACTGGGTGAGTCCACACCTGTCCTCGCAAGTGGATGTTTTGTCAGACGACGGACACTCCATCAAACCCCATCGCGTGGCGCACGGCACCTTGCCCGCCGCCAACCGCTGGGCCGAGCTGGCGCATGCGATCGCGCCCATGAACAGGCGGCCGAACATTCCTCAAGAAGACAAGGAAGGCGGATCGGGCAAGAGGGGAACCGTCGTCGGCCTGATCGATTCGGGCATTGGCAGGGCTTGGCTTGCGCAATACACCGTCGTCAAAGATAGGATCACCCTGCCCAGTACAACCGTCATGCACTGGGACATGGACCTCAGCACACCCCTTCCTCACATGCCCCGCGTATCGCATGGAGCGCATGTGCTGAGCTGGTTGGCGGGGCAGCCGCCTTACCCAGGAGGCGGCTTCGACGCTGACATTGCCAGCCACTGTCGCCTGATCTTGGTGAACCTGCCACGCGATGCGGTGGACGACCCCAGCGGCCGCTGGCTGGGGCGCTATGTGCTCGACGGGCTGGACTACACGATTGCCCAGGCCGCAGCCATCCATGCGGCGCGTCTGGTGATCAACATCAGTTGGGGCCCCCAAACGGGTCCACACGATGGCAGCAGCCTGCTGGAGCGCGCATTGGCGCAACGCATCACCCAAGCCTGGGATGAGCATCGTCTGGCTGTCGACATGGTGCTGGCCGCGGGCAACAGCCGTGAGGGCCGGGCACACGCCCAGTTCGATGCCAACACCGGCTGCCAGGACCTGGGCTGGGTGGTGCCGCCCGCCAGCAAGGCGCCCAGTTTTCTGGAACTGTGGTGGCCACCGGGCACCGACATCTCCCAAGTGCAGGTGACCGTCACCGCTCCTAGTGGGCACATCCTGCCACTGGTGGGACAAGGGTTCATGGCAAACCCGCGTGCCCATGCCGTGGGCGTGGTGGTGCCACACCCCGGTGTGCATGACAACACCCGCCCCATGGCGCTGCTGGCGCTCAACCCGACAGGCCACTCCCAGCGAGCCGCCCCACATGGGCGCTGGCGGATCGGGGTCGCGGGTGTAGCGGGCGCCACCGGCTTGGTCCATGTGTATGTGGCCCGGCAGTCGGAAAATCTCGGTGGGCGTTATCGGGGCCCGGACAGCTGGCTGGACGACCCAACGTATGACCAACAGCGGTTCCGTCGCCACCCGGGTCCGACACACAATGGCCGTCTGGTGACCCGCGAAGGCACCTTAAGCGGGCTCACCGGGGTGCAACACACCCAGGCGCATGTGGCGGCCGGGGCGACGCTCTGGGACAAGCAAGCGACCCGCTACTCCAGCGCAGGGCCAGCTGCTGGCGGCGCCCCCCAGCGCCCCGACTGGGCCTTGCCCACGGACGAGACCGCACACCTCAGCGGGGTCTTGGGTGCGGGGTCGCGACCCGGCGCGATGCTGCGCATGACGGGTACCAGCATGGCCGCACCACAACTGGCGCGCATGCTGGCCAACGGCACACCACCGCCACGCACCCTACCGCACGATCAGCGCATCGGGTACGGGGCTTTGTCGTCTGGCTGGACCAGCCGCCACCGCGCATAAACACCGCCAGGGCGCTTATCCGAGCGTGCGCACCGCGCTCACCACGGGAGGCAGCACCGCCACCTTGTTGAGCAGTTCGCGCATGCTGGTGCTGCGGGTTTTGAGGCGCAACTGCTTGACATGGCTGCGCGCGGTGGACACCGCCATGTCGCGCTGGCTGGCAATGGCCTCCACCTCCATGCCTTGAACCAGATCGGCCAGCACCGCCTCTTCGGTTCGGGTCAGGCCATGGGTTTGGGAAAAAAATCGCAAACTCAGCGGCGCACACAAGGCCGAGCGGCAGGAGATCAACAGCACAGGCACCGCACGTCCCGGGTGTTCGGCCGGATGAGCCATGGGCACCAACGCCAGCGCACTGTCAGAGCCATCGCCATGGGTTGCGGGAATGTCCAGCAAACAGCGCATGCCTTGTGCGGCGCGCCCCAGCCCCGACTGCCACGCGGCCTGGTGTGCGCCAGACCGCGCGCGCACCTGACCTTGGTGCAAGTACAGCGGATCACCACGCCCGAGCATGGCGCGCGCCAGGTGGTTGCCGTACCAGAGCGTCTGATCGCGGCGAAACAGCATCAGACCGTAGTCCACCTCGTCGAGCGCACGCATGAGCAAGCCGAGCAAACCGCTCGGATCGTCGTCGACCGCGTCAGGTGCTCTGGACTGAAAAACGGGAAATGCACCATCGGACATGGTGGGGAGGTCGAGTGTGTTGATCTTGTCCAAAAATCATCGCACTTGTTCCCCCATTTGTAAAACCAAAACACTGGTTTTTGAGCCCTGCACAGGCTCAGCGCTCCCCCACATACGGATTGAAGCGCCGCTCCTCCCCAAACGTGCTCTCGGGCCCGTGGCCGGGAATGAACACCGTGTCGTCGCCCATGGGCCACAGGCGCTCTTGGATGCTGGCGATCAGCTGCGCGTGGTTGCCCTGCGGAAAATCGGTGCGGCCGATGCTGCCAGCGAACAGCACATCACCCACAAAGGCGCGCTGGGCCTCGGGGCTGTGGAACACCACATGGCCCGGTGTGTGGCCCGGGCAGTGGCGCACATTGAGCGTGCAGTGCCCGATCTGCACCGTGTCGCCGTCGGCCAGCCAACGCGTGGGCGTGAAGTGGCCGGCGGGCGGAAAACCAAACATCGCGCTTTGCTGCGGCAGACCGTCGATCCAGAACTGGTCGCCCGGGTGCGGGCCGATGATGGGCAGGCCCAGGCGCTCGGCCAGGGTCGCGGTGCCGCCTGCGTGGTCGATGTGCGCGTGGGTCAGCCAAATGGCTTTGAGGTTGACGCCCAGGCGCTTGGCCTCGGCCTCGATGCGGTCCAGATCGCCGCCCGGGTCGATGACGGCGGCGTCCATGGTCTCGTCGCACCAGACGATGGAGCAATTCTGGGCAAAGGCGGTAACGGGGACGGTGTGGTAGCGGAACATGTCAGAGCCTTGTGTCGTAGGCGATGGTGATGGGCGCGTGGTCGCTGAACTTCTCGCCCTTGTAGATCGATTCGCTGCACGCCAGCTCGGCCAGCGCGGGCGTGGCCAGGTGGTAGTCCAGCCGCCAGCCCACGTTCTTGGCGTAGGCCTGGCCGCGGTTGCTCCACCAGGTGTAGCAAGCGTCGGTGGTGTCGGGCTGCAGCCGGCGGTACACATCGACCATGCCGC
>CAMBOY010000091.1 GCA_945869245.1 Hydrogenophaga intermedia | reverse complement strand
TGCGACCAGACACGGGTGCGGATCTGGTTGGTCAGCGCATCAGGCAGCGGCACGTAGTCCAGGTCCAGCGCCATTTGTTTGCCATTCTTGAAAGCCCAGTCAAAGAACTTCAGCACTTCGGCGCTTTCGGCCTTGTTGCTCGGGTTCTTGTACATCAGGATGAAGGAAGCCGTGGACACCGGGTAGGCATTGGCACCGGGCTGGTTGACGATGGACAGACCCATGCCAGGCACGCTGAACCAGTCGGCGCCGGCAGCTGCCGCCGCGAAGGTGTCATCACCCGGCATCACGTAGTTGCCGTTGCGGTTTTGCAGCGCCATCACGGCGATGTTGTTGCGCTTGGCGTAAGCGTACTCCACATAACCCAGACCACCGCGGGTGCGCGCCACGTTGGCAGCCACACCTTCGTTGCCCTTGCCGCCCACCGAGGTAGGAGCCGGCCACTTGACAGCGGCACCACGGCCCACGGTGTCCAGCCAGTCTTTGCTCACGGTGGCCAGGTAGTCGGTCCAGTTGAAGGTGGTGCCCGAACCGTCGGCGCGGTGCACCACGGCGATGGCCAGGTCAGGCAGGTTTTTGCCAGGGTTCAGAGCGGCGAAACGGGGATCGTTCCACTTGCTGATCTTGCCCATGAACATATCGGCCAGCACTGGGCCGGTCACGCGCAACTCACCTTTGCCAAAGCCGGGCACGTTGAACACGGGCACCGTGCCGCCGATGATGGCGGGGAACTGCACCATGCCGTCTTTGTCAAGGTCTTCGCCCTTGACCGGCGCGTCGGTGGCGCCAAAGGCCACGGTCTTGGCGCGAATCTGACGGATGCCGCCCGAAGAACCGATGGACTGGTAGTTCAGGCCGGTGCCAGTGGCAGCCTTGTAGGCCTCAGCCCACTTGGCGTAGATCGGGAAGGGGAAGGTCGCGCCAGCGCCGGTGATGTCGGCGGCCCAAGCGGAGCCCATGGCCATGGTCGACAGAGCGGCAGCGGCCACGGTTTTGAGCAGATTGCGTTTGGAAATCATGTCAGGGTTCCTTGTTAGAAGGGTTGGCAGGTGAGTCAACAAGAACGAATGTAGGCGCGTTGTGTGACAGCCTTGTGACAAATATCGTTTGTCATGGGTGATGTCCACAACAGCGGCAAGCCACGCACCCACAGCGGGTGATCGGCTGGGCCAGCGATCGGCGACAATGTTCGACCTGACAACCCCAGCGTCTTCATGGGAAATCCCTGAGACGCTCGACGCATGAACCCCGGCACCCTTCTCGCAGCAATCGACCTTGGCTCAAACAGTTTCCGGCTCGAAATCGGCCGCTACCACGGCGGCCACATTGAGCGCGTGGAATACATCAAGGAAACGGTGCGTCAGGGCAGCGGGCTGGACGCTGAAAAAAACCTCAGCGCCGAGGCAATGCAGCGCGGCTGGGCCTGCCTGGAGCGCTTTGCCGAACGGCTGCAAGGCTTCAAAAAACACCAGGTGCGGGCAGTGGCCACCCAAACCCTGCGCGAAGCCCAAAACCGCGAGGTATTTGTGCGCCGCGCCCAAGAGGTGCTGGGCTTTCCCATTGAGGTGATTTCGGGCCACGAAGAGGCCCGGCTGATTTACCAAGGGGTGTCGCACTTGCTGCCACACTCGGACGAGCGGCGCCTGGTCATCGACATCGGTGGGCGCTCCACCGAGATGATTCTGGGCCAGGGCTATGTGTCGCACCGCATGGAGTCTTACCGCCTGGGCAGCGTGGCGTGGTCGAACAAATACTTCCCCAAAGGCCAGTTCAGTGCGGCGGCGTTTCGCACCGCCGAAATCGCCGCCAAAGCGGTGCTCGACGAAGCCATTGACCTGTTTTCGCCTGCCGAATGGACGGTGGCCTATGGGTCCTCGGGCACGGTGGGCGCGGTGGCTGACGCACTGGCCGCCAACGGCTGGGCCAGCGGGGTGGTGACACGCAGCGGCCTGGACTGGCTGCGCGACGCGCTGATCAAGGCCGCAGACACAGATCGCCTGCGCATCGAGGGCATGAAAGAAGACCGCAAGGCCGTGATCGGCGGCGGCCTATCCGTGCTGCGGGCTTTGTTCGAGTTGTTCGACATCCAGCAAATGATTCCAGCGCAAGGCGCGCTGCGCCATGGCGCCTTGTACGACCTGATCGACCGCATCAGCGACGGCACCGATGTGCGCGAACGCACCGTGGTGTGGCTGGCACAGCGCTTTTCGGTGGATCCGGCACAAGCGCAGCGTGTGAGCGAGGTCGCCACCGCGCTGTTTGCCCAGGTGGCCGCTCCAGGGCCAGCGAATGAGCGCTACTCACAAAAACTGGCGTGGGCCGCCCGTCTGCACGAAATTGGCACCCACATCTCGCACGAGCGCTCGCACCACCACGGGGCCTACATCTTGGACCACGTGGACGCACCGGGGTTTTCGCTGGCCGAACTGCACCGCATGAGCCTGATGGTGATGGGCCAGCGCGGCAAGTTGCGCAAACTCGAAGAACCCTTGCAAGACGAACTGTTTGCCAAACAGCTGTTGTGCCTGCGGCTGGCGGTGTTGCTGTGCCATGCCCGCAAACACCCGGAGTACAGTGGTCTGCAGTTGCGCTACCAAGCGGGTGTGTTCAAGTTGAACGCCCCCAGCGGCTGGGCGCGCCGCTACCCACAATCGGCGTGGCTGCTCAGTGAAGAGGCGTTGGTGTGGCAAAAAACCGGTTGGAAGTTTCTGCCCGACGTCGGCTGAAGCGCGCGGGGTTTACAACAACTCGGGGGTTTGTACGGTCACCACCACCGTCTGCTGCGCGCCGTTGCGCTCGCGCAAGCGCAGCCACCACAGCGCACCTTTTTTGACGGCGCATTCGCCCTCAGGCAAATCCAGCAGACGCGCGATGACCCGACCCAGCGTGGGCTGGTGACCAATCACCACGACCGGCGACTTGCCAGTTGGCCACTGCACCAGGTCCAGCACCGCCTGCGCGGGCGATTCCGGCGCAATCTCGTCGCGCACCCGAAACCGCCGACCCAGCGCTTGCGCCGTTTGTTCGGTGCGCAAGGCCGGGCTGGCGAACACACGGGCGCCTTCGGGCAACTGGCGGTCTAGCCAAGCGGCCATGCGGGTGGCTTGTTTTTCGCCGCGTACGGTCAGTGCGCGCACCATGTCGGCTTCGTCACCCGGCGCGCCGGTGTCGGGGTGAGGATGGTCGTGGGCTTCGGCGTGTCGCCACAAAATCAGGTCCACAGTGGGCTCCAGGGTATTCAATGGGCGGTGCCGTAGCGGTCCAGCAAGCTTTGCTGGGCCGACAAGGGGCGCTTGCGGGCGGGTGGCTGGGCCGGTCGGTACTGGCCGTCGGGCCCCAGCAGCCAGGCGTCTCGGGTGTCTTGCAGGTAAGCCACCAGACACTCGTCGACCACCCGCTGGCGCAGCGCAGCGTCGGTCACGGGCCAGGCCAGCTCCACCCGGCGCAGCATGTTGCGGTTCATCCAGTCGGCGCTGGACAACCACAAGACCTCCTGGCCGTCGATCCGGAAGTAAAACACACGGGTGTGTTCCAGCAAGCGGCCGATCACCGAACGGATGCGCACGTTGTCGGTCAGGCCTGGCACCTGCGCCGGCAAAATACAAGCGCCCCGGCAAATGATGTCGATCTGCACCCCCGCGCGCGACGCGGCAATCAGCGCCTGTGACAGCGGCTCGTCGGTCAGCGCGTTCATTTTCAGCACCACCCGCGCCTCACGGCCCTCTCGCGCCGCTTGGCTGGCGCGCTCCAGCTCGGCCAGCATGGCCTTGTGCAAATGAAAGGGCGCCATCAGCAAACGCTGCAGCTTGGGCAACCGGTTTTGACTGGCCAAATGCATAAACACATGGTCGACGTCGCGCGTGATGTCTTTGTCGGCGGTGAAATGGCTCAGGTCGGTGTAGAGCTTGGCGGTGCCCGCGTTGTAGTTGCCCGTGGACAAATGCGCGTAGCGCTTGAGCTCGCGGCCCTCGCGCCGTGTCACCAAGAGCATTTTGGCGTGGGTCTTGAGCCCCACCACGCCGTACACCACCTGCGCGCCAATCGACTCCAGCCGCTCGGCGTAGCTGATATTGGCCTCTTCATCGAAGCGGGCCTTGAGCTCCACCACCGCAGTCACTTCCTTGCCCCGGCGCACGCCCTCGCGCAGCAATTCCATCAACTCAGAGCGGGCGCCCGCACGGTAAATGGTTTGTTTGATGGCCAGCACATGGGGGTCTTGCACCGCTTCGCGCAAAAAGCTCAAAACCGCGTCAAATGTCTGGTAGGGCTGATGCGCCAGCACATCGCCCTGCGCCAGACAACTGAACCAGGACTGCCCCACCCCAATCGCCTTGGGCCAGCCGGGCGTGAACGGCACAAAGCGCAACTCGGGCGCTTCTATCTGGTCGATCAGTTGGTTGAGCCGCACCAGATTGACCGGGCCCGGGACCCGAAACACCGACTCTGGCGGCAACTCAAACTGGGCGAGCAAGAAATCGGACAGGTGCTGGCTGCATCCCGCCGAGACCTCCAGCCGCAGGGCCTGACCGTAGTGGCGTTGTTGCAGGCCTTTGCGCAAGGCGGTACGCAAATTCTTCACCTCGTCTTCGTCCACCGCCAGATCGGAGTGGCGGGTCACCCGGAACTGCGAAAACTCGGTCACCTGGCGCCCCGGAAACAGATCGGCCAAGTGCGACCGAATCAGGCTGGAGATAGACACAAACTCGGTTTTACCGCTGCCTTTGGCCGCCGGCAGACGGATGAAGCGCGGCAAGCTGCGCGGCACCTTGACAATGGCGATGTCGTTGTGGCGACCAAAGGCGTCGCGCCCGGTGAGCCGCACGATGAAGTTGAGCGATTTGTTGGCCACCTGCGGAAACGGGTGCGCCGGGTCCAAGCCCACCGGCATGAGCAAAGGCTGCACCTCGCGCTGGAAATAGCTGCGCACCCAGCGGCCTTGGCGCGGGTCGCGTTCGCCATGGGTCACCAGCTCAATGCGCTTGTCGCGCAGCAGGGGCAGCAGTTCGTCGTTGTAAATCGCGTACTGGGTGGCGACCAATTGCTGAATCTTCTCGGTCAGCGCAAGGTAGCTGTCGGTGGAGTAAAAGCCTTCGCGCACCGCCAGCTTGCGGGCGGCCAAATGGGGCTCAAAACGCACCTCAAAAAACTCGTCCATATTGGACGAGACGATGGCGAGATAACGCAGCCGCTCCAGCAGCGGCACGCTCGGGCGGCGTGCCCAGTCAAGCACCCGCTCATTAAAAGCCACAATGCTGTGGTCGCGGTCCAAAAACGCAGAGCGCGGCACCGGCTCTGCCGCCACCTGCGCCTCAGAAGGTACTTGGATGGTGTCTGTCATGGGTCGATTATTGATCCGGATGCCCCCGGTTTTGTGACAGAAACATGACGAGATACGGCGTCCGGACATGCGGTACACCAGCCAGCAGGCGCGGCTATGGATGCGTCACCAGCCGGGCCTGGCGTGTACCCGAGTCGCGTCACGCGCCGAGAAAGTGCTTGCGGTAACGCGACGGCAGATCGGCAATGCGCATCATCATTGGCAGATCGGCTGTGTTGAAGTCTGGGTCCCAAGCCGGCGGCCCCATCACTTTGGCACCAAGGCGCAAATAGCCTTTGATCAGTGCGGGCGGCTCAACCACCCAATCGCTGTCCAACTGGTCCACCGGCAGCGGCAGACGCGGGCGCACATGAAACTCAATACCCGCCAAGTGTTTGTCTTTCACTTGGCGCCAGATGCTGGCGGCGGCGTAGCCGCCTCCGACTGTGCCGCCAGGACCGTCGGTGTGCATGGGAATGCTGGCGCAACCAATCATGGTGTCGAGCTGGTTGCGCACCATGAACTCGGCCAGCGCGCCCCAGAGCGCCATGATCACGCCGCCGTGACGGTGGTCTCGGTGCACACAGCTGCGACCAAGCTCCACCATGCGCTCGCGCAAAAAGCGCAGCCGAGTCAAATCGAATTCGGTGTCGCTGTAAGTACTGCCGGCACGTTTGGCCTGTGCCGGCGTCAACACGCGGTAGGTGCCGATCACCTGGCGACTCAGTGAGTCGCGCACCAGCAGATGTTCACAATAGTCGTCGAACAAATCGACATCGTGCCCAGGCACCTTAGCCGGCAGACGCGCCCCCATTTCCCCGGCAAACACCGCATGCCTCAAGGCTTGCGCCTCACGAACCTCGTCCAGATGCCGAGCCCAAGCCACTTCCAGCGTGGTGCCGGCAGCCACCGATTGAGGTACTGCATGTGGCGCCGGGTGAAGAGACCCCCGGGGCAAATGGGTGGGTGACAGGTCGACAGTGGGTGTGGGCAGCTCGGTTCGCATCGCGGCTCCGGTGTGGTTGTTGTGCCGCGATTGTTGGCGCTCCCTGTGACAAGCACGTGGCCAATACGTGACGCTTGTGTGACCTCGGGCGCCACCTCCACACAGCCCGCACATCCAGCGGTCATCCTGAGGCGCGCTGACCGCCTGCGTCCTCCGAGAGAAAGCTTGCTATGGCATTGACTCTTGCGCGCCTTCCAATGTGGGTGTGTCGCCACGGGAGCCGGCGCGCTGGTCGATTGCAACACAGGACGGGGCAGGCGCACTGGAGCAGCTACAGGCCGCACAACGCAAACAACCCGATTGGCACGAACAGGCGGACTTTCACAACCTCATGGGCTTTGCGTTGCGCCATCACACGCCGGTCGACATGGAAGCGGTGTTCCGACACTAGGACAGAGCCTTGGCGCTGGCCCCGTCTTACCGCCTAGCCCGGGCGTACCTGGGTGAAGTGTGGCTCATGGTGCGGCGCAAAGACAAGGCCATGCAGCAACTCCAGCTCATCGAACGTTTGTGTGGCGGCTCGGCCTGTGATGAGTGGCGCGACCTCGATGCGGCTATCCGGCGCCAGTCGCCGTGACACGCCACCCTGCGGGCGAGCCACCTGCGCCATAAATAACACTTTAGATTTAACTAAAAATCATGCGAGCGGGCTCTTAGTAAAAAATAACGGTGCGTCACAGATTTGAAATATTCCGCGGGTGCACCCACCGGTATATTTCGCTGCTCGCACTGAACCCATCGTTTGGAGGAGCGCCATGCTCGCAATCAAAAAAGCCCGTAAGCTCATCGAAAAATCGCCAGAGTCGCCGACCGCACGTACCTTGTCGGCGTTGATCATCGCGCTAGAGACCGAACAGAGCTTCCCCCTCAAGACCCTGTACCAACTCAAACTCGACGACTTTGACCTGGCGATGGACGTACTCAAAGAATGGCGACTAGACCGCTATTACATGAGCAAGGTGCGCTTAATGGATGCGTCTTTGGTGGTTGAAGAATTGCGAACCGCGCCGCCGGCCGCTGCACAGTAAGCCCGCACCAGGCCCCGACATGGGGCCTTTTTTGTGCGCGTGCCGCTGGTGCTTGTGCGAAGCCCGTGCGGCACACACCGCTTGCACGGTGAGTACCCCGCCCAGCACAAAAGGCAACAGACCTTCATCGTGTTGTCATACGCGGCGGGCACACTGACTGGCTGAGCAGTTTCGCCCAGACCACGAGTCCACCATGCCACACAGCGACCACGAAGCCTTGATCAAGCGCATTGAGCGCGATCTGATCGACAGCTACGACGAAGAACTCGAACTGGAAGTGGAAGACCGCGACCCCGCCGACGGTGCACAGGACAGCGAGCAAGCGCGCGGCGAGCGCACCAGCTATTTTCGCGAACTGTTTCGCCTGCAAGGCGAACTGGTCAAGCTGCAAGACTGGATCGCCACCTCGCGGCAAAAAGTGGTGATTGTGTTTGAAGGCCGCGACGCAGCGGGCAAAGGTGGCGTCATCAAGCGCATCACCCAACGTCTGAACCCCCGCGTGTGCCGGGTGGTGGCCCTGCCAGCACCCAATGACCGCGAGCGCACCCAGGGGTACTTTCAGCGTTATGTGTCGCACCTGCCCGCGGCCGGCGAAATGGTGCTGTTCGACCGCAGCTGGTACAACCGTGCCGGCGTGGAACGCGTCATGGGTTTTTGCAACGACGAGGAATACGAAGAGTTTTTCCGCTCGGTGCCCGAGTTCGAACGCATGCTCGTGCGCTCGGGCGTGAAGGTGATCAAGTATTGGTTTTCCATCACCGACGACGAGCAGCATCTGCGCTTTTTGGGCCGCATCCACGACCCGCTCAAGCAATGGAAGCTCAGCCCCATGGACTTGGAGAGTCGCCGCCGCTGGGAAGACTACACCCGCGCCAAAGAAACCATGCTGGAGCGCACCCATATCGCCGAAGCACCTTGGTGGGTGGTGCCGGCCGACGACAAAAAAAAGGCCCGACTCAACTGCATCCACCACTTGCTGGGGCAGTTCCCGTACCACGAGATCGAGCGCCCCGAGGTGCATCTGCCCGAACGGGTGCGCAACCCGGACTACCTGCGCCATCCGGTCCCGCCCAAGCTGATGGTGCCGGCCGTGTACTGATGGCGCGGCGGATGGCGCCGTGACCCAAGCCCTGCTCAGCGCCTGACACAATAGGGGCCGTGAACCCGCCCCTGTTTGACCTGAGCCTGCTGCCACACCCCCAACGCCCTTACCCCACCGGCATAGACCTGCGGGTGCAAGGCCATTGGCTGGGTCGGACCTTGCGGCTGCGCTACCAGCTGCAAGGCCCTGGCACCGAGACCCTGCGCTGGCCAGCTGCGCAGCCGCCAGGCCCTGCCGACGGGCTGTGGCAACACACCTGTTTCGAGGCCTTTGTCGGCAGCGCGGTGGTGGACGCGTACCAAGAGTTCAACTTCTCGCCGTCCGGTCAGTGGGCGCACTACCACTTTGCCGCCGAGCGGGTGCGCAACCCGGTGGCCGAACGCGCCGCCCCTGACGCCACGCCCACCACGGCCTGCGACCGCACCACGCCACAACACGTCTGGCTGGACGCCTCGATCGACACCACCCACTGGCCGCAACACCCCAACGGCTGGACCCTCGGCCTCAGTGCGGTGCTCGAGACCACCGACGGAGCCACCAGCCACTGGGCTTTGCACCACCCCCAGCCACAACCCGACTTCCACCACCCGGCCGCCCGCGCCTGGCGGCTGACTCCCCCTCTTCCCTGAACACCGACACCCACCATGCCGATTGCCTTTGGCCTTGACCGATTCCTTGCCGATCCCAGCCTGCGCGCGCCACTCGGTGGCCGCCGGGTGGCGCTGCTGGCGCACCCCGCGTCCGTCACCCGCGATCTCACCCACAGCCTCGACGCCCTGGCCGCTCTTCCTGATCTGCGGCTCAGCGCCGCCTTTGGTCCGCAGCACGGGCTGCGCGGCGACAAGCAGGACAACATGGTCGAGTCGCCCGACTTTGTCGACCCGCGCCTGGGCATTCCGGTGTTCAGCCTGTACGGCGAGGTGCGCCGCCCCACCGACGCCATGATGGACAGCTTTGATGTGCTGCTGGTCGATCTGCAAGACCTGGGCTGCCGCATCTACACCTTCATCACCACCTTGCGTTATGTGCTCGAAGCCGCCGCCCAACACGGCAAAGCGGTCTGGGTACTGGACCGCCCCAACCCCGCCGGCCGCCCGGTGGAAGGCCTGAGCCTGCGTCCAGGCTGGGAGAGCTTTGTCGGCGCCGGCCCCATGCCCATGCGCCACGGCATGACCATGGGTGAACTCGGCCACTGGTTCATCGCCCAACTCAAGCTGGACGTGGAATACCGCGTCATCACCATGCAGGACTGGCACCCCGACGCAGGCCCGGGTTTTGGCTGGCCACTCGGTGAGCGCAGCTGGATCAACCCCAGCCCCAACGCGCCCAACCTGAGCATGGCCCGCGCCTACGCCGGCACGGTCATGCTCGAAGGCACCACCCTCAGCGAAGGCCGTGGCACCACCCGGCCCCTGGAGCTGTTTGGCGCGCCCGACATCGACACCCGCGCCCTGCTGGCCGACATGCGCCGGCTGGCGCCGCAGTGGCTGCAGGGCTGTGTGCTGCGCGAATGCTGGTTTGAGCCGACCTTTCACAAGTACAAGGGCCTGCTGTGCGCCGGGGTGCAAATGCATGTGGAAGACCCCAGCCACTACGACCACCAAGCCTTCCAACCCTGGCGCCTGCAGACCCTGGCGTTCAGGGCCATTCGGCTGCAACAGCCCGACTACCCGCTGTGGCGCGACTTTGCCTACGAGTACGAGCACGACCGCCTGGCCATCGACCTGATCAACGGCGGGCCTGCCTTGCGCGAATGGGTGGACGACCTCAGCAGCCCGCCCGAAGCGCTGGAGACCCTGGCCGCGCAGGACGAAGCCGCTTGGCGAGACAGCCGCCAAGCGCACCTGCTGTACTGAACCCAGCCCGGTCCTGGCCGCCGCTCAGACCAACACCGCAGCAGGACCATCGGGCACCGGCAAGGGAGCGTCACCCACCGCCAGTGCCAGCGGTATGGCCTGCGCCAAAAAGTCGCTCACCAGCCTCAGCCGCGCGCTGGTGCGCAACTCCCGGTGCACCGCCAGCCACAGCGGCAGCACCGGCGCCGCCAGCTCCGGCAACAGGGGGCATATCCCCGGGTCCGCCGCGATCTGATGGCGGGCCATAAAGCCCACACCC
>CAMBOY010000090.1 GCA_945869245.1 Hydrogenophaga intermedia | reverse complement strand
ATCATGGTGTGGGCCACCATGTAGTGGGTTTCGACGATGTACATGTCAGGCGGCACGGTATTCGCCAGCAAGTTTTGTTCGTGTTCGATATGCTTGTACAGCTCGTTACCGATGCGCACGGGCTTGGTGAAAGTGAAGCTGGCGGCGGGGATGCCGACCAGACTGACCAAGAACAATCCGGCTACGACCCAAAGCAGTTTTTTCAGATTCATCATGGTGATGCCCCTATGGAGATGTGTGTGTGTTGTTCAGCGCTCTGCCGCACCTAGGCCGGCGGTGCGCAAGTCAATCTGTCCCACGTGGTTGAGCAAGCGGTCGATGTCGAGCAGGGTTTTGACATTGCCTTTGCTCTTGGCCATGCCCACGATGAATCGGGTGTCGATGGCGCCGCCGAAGTCGGGAGACATTTCTAGGTCCTCGGTGTTGAACTGCGAGACCTCTTCAACCACGTCGACGATCATGCCCATGAGCTGGCTGGCGCCGTCGCCGCTGTCGAACTGCACCACGATGATGCAAATGCGCTCGGTGTCCGCCGCTTGGGGCAGACCGAAGCGCTCGCGCAAATCGATCACAGGCACGATCTTGCCGCGCAGATTGATCACGCCTTTGATATAGGCGGGCATGCGCGGCACCGGTGTGACCGGGCGCAGCCGCATGATTTCACGCACCTTGAGCACGGGCACGCTGTAGCGTTCCTGCGCCAAGATAAAGGTGAGGTATTTGCCGGTTTGCGGCAAGTTGTCGGTGGCCACGGTGCTCATGGGGGGTCTCGGTGCGGTGTTGGGGTAAAAATTTCAAGCGGCCAGCGCGTGGGCCGACGCCAGCTGGCTGACCGCGTCGGGGTCGATGATCAGCGCCACCCGTCCGTCGCCCATGATGGCGGCTCCCGACATGCCTTTGTGGTGCTTGAAGGTGTCGCCCAGCGACTTGATCACGACCTCTTGTTTGCCAATCAGGCTATCGACCAGCAAGGCCCGTGTCCGGGCGCCGGAGTCGACCACCATGACAATGCCCTCGCAAGGGTCTTGGGTGGTGCCGTGGATGCCGAGTTTGTCGGACAGGCGCACCAGTGGAATCAGCTTGCTGCGCACGCTGATGACCTCGCCCTTGCCCTGCACGGTGAACACCATGCCAGGCTGTGGGCGCAGCGACTCGCGAATGGTCAGCGTCGGCAAAATGAAGCGCTCACTGCCCACGCCCACCAGCATGCCGTCGATGATGGCCAGCGTCAGTGGCAGATAGATATTGAAGGTGGTGCCTTCGCCCGGCACCGATTCGATGTCGATGCGCCCGCGCAGCGTGTTGATGCCGCCGCGCACCACGTCCATGCCCACGCCGCGGCCCGAGATGTCGGTCACGGTGTCGGCGGTGGAGAAGCCCGGCAAAAAAATCAGGTTGTAAATGTCGCTTTCCGATGGCGGGTTGTCGGCGCTGACCAGGCCGCGCTGCAAGGCTTTGTGCAGAATTTTTTGGGCGTTGAGCCCCTGACCGTCGTCGCGCATGCGGATCAGAATGCCGCCACCCTGGTGCGCTGCGTGCAAATAGATATTGCCCTGAGGGCTTTTGCCCTTGGCGACGCGATCGGCTGGTGTCTCGATGCCGTGGTCGACCGCGTTGCGCATCATGTGCAGCAGCGGGTCGGCCAGTTCTTCGACGATGTTGCGGTCGAGTTCGGTGTCTTCGCCGCTGAGGTGCAGCTGCACTTGTTTGTTTTGCGCTGCCGCCAAGTCGCGCACCAGGCGCGTCATTTTTTGGAACACTGAGCGGATCGGCACCATGCGCAGCGACATGGCGTTGTGCTGCAGTTCGGTGGTGATGCGCGAGAGCTGCCGCAGATGGCGTTCGAGTTCGCGGTCGTCTTGCTGCTGCACCAGCGGGTGTTGCACCACCATCGATTGCGCGATCACCAGCTCGCCCATCAGATCGACCAGCGCGTCGAGTTTGCGGGTGTCGAGTTTGACGTAGCTCGCCAGATCGTTTGTCCGGATGGGCGTAGCGGCTGGCTGGGCGGCCACGGGTTTGACCACCAGCGGCGCCGCCGGGGCGGTCACCAGGGTTGGCGCCGCAGGGGCAGGTGCCGACGCAGGCGCCACGGCGGGAGTGGCCACTTGCGTTGGCACGGGGTCCCGTGCAGCGGCCAGGGTGTGGGCACCAGCCGCCAGATCGTCGAGCGCCTGTGAGATGGGGTTGGTGGGCGTTTGCGGCGCTGGCTCCGGTGCTGCGCCGCCGCCGTCGAGGCAGGCTTTCACCCGTTCCAGCAAGGCGGCGGTGGGCACCACAATGCGCTCGCCGCGGCCCGTCCCACCGAGCTGGCGCGCAATGGCGTCGACGTATTTCTGCAACACATCGCCACCCGCGAGAATGAGTTCAATGACGTTGCGGGTGATCGGCAACTCGTCGCGCCGGGCGGCGTCGAGCAGCGATTCGAGTTGGTGTGCCAAGTTTTTGATCGGCTCGATGCCCAAAAACCCCGCCCCGCCTTTGAAGGTGTGGAAGGCGCGGAACACCTGGTTGAGCGTGTCTTTGTGGCGTGGATTGTCTTCCAGCACCAGCACCCCTTGTTCCACCTGGGTGAGCAGATCGCGGCCTTCGTTGCAAAACTCGTTGAGCAATTCCAAGTCGTCGCTGGCCGACAAGGTGAAGCCGCCCAGCGCGTCGTCGGCCTCGGTTAGCGGCTCTTCGGGGGGCAAAACACTCAAGGGCGGCGCCACCGGCTTGGCGGTATAGAGAGCCCCGCTCAAGCGGTCGAACGCCGACTGCAAGCCGTCCATGTGGCTGGCCTCCAGCCCGCCGTCTGCCATGGCTTGCTGACACAAACCGATGCACCACGACAGTTCCTGTTGCACGTCGGCCAGGCCGACGGTGCTGGGTTCGTGGCTCAGGTGTTGTAGGCCCTGCAGCACCACGTCCAGGCCGTGGACGTGCCCAGGCGCCAAAAACGCCATTTCAGTGGCGATTTCTTGCAGCAGCGATTCGACGTTGGTGTCTAGCATGATTTATTCGGCAATTTGCTTGATATTAGCAAATACAAGCCGAAATTGAAATCAATACTAGATACTAATAATTCGACGATTTAAATGGCTTTTATTACTAATTAATTCAGTTTTGGACTGGGCAATCGCACTCAGCTGCAGGACACACTGCCACAGCCGGACATGGTGACACTCTGCACGCGCGACGGATCGGCCAGGGTTTCGGTGACCGAATCGAAGCCCACGTTGTGCAGGTGTTGGGCCAGGCCAGCGTCCATGGTGGCCGCGTGGCCCGGAAACCATTCCGCCAGTGCCTCGGCCAAGCGGGTGATGATCTCGGTGTCGCCCTGTTCGTAATGTTCAATCACCGCACGCATGGTTTCCAAAATGGTGGCGTGGTGGCTGGCGTGGCAGTTGTCGGCCGAAAAGCCGGTCGCTAGCATCCAGCGCTCTTCTTGCGCAAAGTGCTCCACCGTGTGGTCCAGGAACGCACGGTACAAGGGCATTTGCTCGTTCTGTGGCGTGCCCAAAATCTGATTGAGCTGGTCGGTGAATTCGCGGTGGGTGTCGTCCATGCGGGCGTCGCCGGTGCGCAGCGACTCGGTCCAGGGCAGGGTGGTGGTCGGTGTCATGGTGGTGGGGTCCTTAAGCGCCCAGCCGTGCGCGGTGCCGGGCAATCTGGGCCTTGACCTGGATGGGCGCGGTGCCGCCCAGCGTGTTGCGCGCTTCCAGAGAGCCACGCAGGCTTAGGCAGTGGTACACATCTTTCTCGATGGCCGGGTGGAAGCCCTGCAACACGTTGAGTGGCAGCTCCGAGAGGTCGCACTGGTGCGATGTGGCGGCCTTCACCGCGTGGGCCACGGTTTCGTGCGCGTCGCGAAACGGCAGACCCTTCTTGACTAGGTAGTCGGCCAGGTCGGTGGCGGTGGCGTAGCCTTTTTTGGCGGCCTCTTCCATGGCGATGGCGTTGACGGTGATGCCGCCTTCCTTCTGCCCCGTGGCCGGGTTCAACTGCCCGCCCACCATCTCGGCAAAGATGCGCAGCGTGTCTTTGAGCGTGTCCACGGTGTCGAACAGCGGCTCTTTGTCTTCTTGGTTGTCGTTGTTGTAGGCCAGGGGTTGGCCTTTCATCAGGGTGATCAGGCCCATCAGGTGGCCGACCACACGACCGGTCTTGCCGCGCGCGAGTTCGGGCACGTCGGGGTTTTTCTTCTGCGGCATGATGGAACTGCCGGTGGTGAAGCGGTCGGCGATCTTCACAAAACCGAAGTTTTGGCTCATCCACAAAATCAGCTCTTCGCTAAAGCGGCTGATGTGCACCATGCACAGCGAGGCGGCGGCGGTGAACTCGATCGCGAAGTCGCGGTCGCTCACGCCGTCCAGGCTGTTCTGGCAGACCTGTGGGTTGCCTTGCTCATCGACCATGCCCAGCGTGCGGGCCACGCGCTCGCGGTCCAGCGGGTAGGTGGTGCCAGCCAAGGCGGCAGAGCCCAGCGGCAGGCGGTTGGTGCGGCGGCGCACGTCGGCCATGCGCTCGGCGTCGCGGCTGAACATTTCCACATAGGCCAGCAGGTGGTGCGCAAAGCTCACGGGCTGCGCCACCTGTAGGTGGGTGAAGCCGGGCAGGATGACGTCGACGTTGCGCTCGGCCACATCGACCAAGGCCTGTTGCAGATCGGCCAGCAGGTCGATGATCAGGTCGGTCTCGCCGCGCAGCCACAGGCGCACGTCGGTGGCAACCTGGTCGTTGCGGCTGCGGCCGGTGTGCAGGCGCTTGCCCGCGTCGCCCACCAGTTGCGTGAGGCGCGCTTCGATATTGAGGTGCACGTCTTCCAGGTCGAGCTGCCATTCGAAGGCGCCAGACTCAATTTCCTGGGTGATGTGTGCCATGCCGCGCTGGATATCGGCCCAGTCGGCGGCGGAGATGATGCCCTGGGCGGCCAGCATGTCGGCGTGCGCCAGCGAGCCCTGGATGTCGGCTTGCCACAGCCGCTTGTCGAAGAACACGCTGGCGGTGTAGCGCTTGACCAACTCGCTCATGGGCTCAGAAAATAGAGCAGACCAAGCCTCGGATTTTTTGTCGAATTGGTGGGTGGACATGGGCAGATGGGACGCTGAGCGTCCGACAACAAACAAGTAGGAGACAAGCACCAGGCCGAATGGCCTTGCACAGTTCAGGCGCTTTGCGAGCGCCCGGACGCGACCAGCCGATGCATATGAAAAACACCGAAATTTTATCGGCCTTCCCGGACTGGCCCGCGACCAAGCCCCTGTCCGCCTCTACCGCCGTGGCCCCGGCCCTGCGCTCGGGTCGCGCTGGCTGGGTGTTGCGCTGCGTGCTGGTGGTGCAGGCGCTGCTGATGGTGGCGGCCTTGTTTGAAGCCCGCGACCCCCAAGCGTGGCTGCTGCACGTGGGTTTGCTCACTGGCGCGGCCCAGCCGGCCTTGATGGCCTGGATGCTGGCGCTGCTGGCGCTGCACGCCTGGCGACCGCACTGGCCCGTGCGCATGCAGTGGGCGCTGGCGCTGGCGCTGGGTGCTGCGGCCGGCGCCTATGCGTGTGCGCTGGTGTTCTGGATGGGCTTGATCGACTGGGCTCCTTGGCTGGCGAGTGTGGCCAGTGGTGCGCTGGTGGCCGCTGGCCTGACCGCCATGCTGCACTGGCGCCAGCGCGCCGAGTTGCCGGCCGCTGCACGCGCCCGGCTCGATACCTTGCAAGCCAGCATCCGGCCCCATTTTTTGTTCAATACCCTCAACAGCGCGGTGGCACTGGTGCGCCACGATCCGGCGCGCGCCGAGCGCATGCTCGAAGACTTGAGCGAGCTGTTTCGGGTCGCTTTGGCCGACCGTTCGCACGCCGTGACCTTGGCCGAGGAGTTGGCGCTGGCGCGCCACTATCTCGACATTGAAACCGTGCGTTTTGGTGAGCGCTTGCGGGTCGACTGGCGCATCGACGACGCGGTGGTGCACGCCTTGCTGCCGCCGCTGTTGCTGCAACCTTTGGTGGAAAACGCGGTCAAACACGGCGTGGAGCCGAGTCTGCAGGGGGCCGAGGTGCGCATCACCGCCAAGCGCCAGGGCGAGCGGGTGGTGCTCAAGGTCACCAACACCGTGCCGGGTGGGCAGGGGCAGTCGGGGCACGGCATGGCGCTGGACAATGTGCGCCAGCGTTTGCTGTTGCTGCACGATGTGCACGCGCGCTTCGATTGGGCGTGCCAGGACGGTGTGTTTCAGGTGCGGCTGGAATGGCCTTTACCGAGTGGGGCTGCGCTCAGAAAGGAGCTGCCATGAGTGTGCGCGTGGTGGTGGTAGACGATGAGGCATTGGCGCGCCAACGTTTGCGCACCTTGCTGGGTGATTGTCGTGCGCCCGAGGCGCGTTGGGTGGGCGAGGCCGCCCACGCGCCCGAGGCGGTGGCCTTGTTGGCGCACACCCCTTGCGACCTGGTGCTGCTCGATATTCACATGCCCGGATCCGACGGGCTGGTGTTGGCGCAGACGCTGCGGGCCATGGCCCAGCCACCGGCGCTGGTGTTTGTCACGGCCCATTCCGAACACGCGGTGCAGGCCTTTGAACTCGACGCGGTGGACTACCTCACCAAACCCGTGCGCCTAGAGCGCTTGGAACAGGCCCTGGCCAAGGTGCAGCGCCGGCTCGATCAGCGCCCCAGCGAGGGCGACGCGCCAGCCATGGCCGCAGACCATCTGCTGATCACCGAACGCGGGCGCACCGAGCGGGTGGCGCTGGCCGATGTGGTGTATTTCAAGGCCGAACTCAAGTACATCACGGTGCGCACCCGAGAGCGCGAATACTTGCTTGATGGCTCGCTGAGCGATCTGGAGCAGCGCCACGCCGCCCGGGTGGTGCGGGTGCACCGCAACGCGCTGGTGGCGCGCCACGCGATTCAGGGCTTGGAGCGTTCGACCGACCCCGCCGAGCCCGATGTCTGGTGGCTCAAGCTGCACGGGGTGGCTGAGCGGCTGGCGGTGTCGCGCCGCCAGCTGCCCTTGGTGCGCGAGGCCATGAACGGAGCGCTCTGAGGCCGGTGCCCACTCACTGGGCCAGCGCTTCAATCAAAAACCGCAGCCGCTTCTGGCCTTGCCATTCGTCGGCGTCGAGCCGGTAGGCGATGCGCGCGCGCGCCGGCAGCGGCTCGGTGTGGCCAAACCACATGCCGTCGACCAGCGCGCCCTGGTGCTTGAGCTTGAGCGCCAGGTGTTTTTCTCCAACGATGCGCTGCGACAGCACGTCCACTTCGTCGGCAAACAACGGCGGCGCAAAGCCCTGGCCCCAGACCGGCTGGGCCAGGGTGTCGACCACCTCGGGGCGCCGGTATTCGGGCGGCAGCGGGCCGTCGGTCTCGATGCGGCGCTGCAGCGTGGCCGCATCCAACCATTCGTGGGCCACGTGTTGCAACGCCGCCTCAAACGTGTCCAAGTGTTCTTCGGCCACGGTGCAGCCGGCCGCCATGGCGTGGCCGCCAAAACGCAGCAGCACGCCGGGGTGGCGTTTGGCCACCAGATCGAGCGCGTCGCGCAGATGAAAGCCAGCGATCGAGCGGCCCGAACCTTTTAACTCGTGTTCTTTGCCCGCCGCGCCACTGGGCGCGAACACAAAGGTCGGGCGGTGCAGCTTGTCCTTGACCCGGCTGGCCACAATGCCCACCACACCCTCGTGGAACTCGGGGTCGAACACCACCACCGCCGGTGGCGGCTCGTCGCCTGCGTCGAACATGTCTTCCACATAGGCCAGCGCGGCGTCGCGCATATCGCCCTCAATCGTTTTGCGCTCGCGGTTGATGCCGTCGAGCGTGCGCGCCAGTTCGTCGGCGCGCTCCAGGTCGTCGGTCAGCAGGCATTCGATGCCGAGTGTCATGTCCGACAAGCGGCCAGCGGCGTTCAGGCGCGGGCCTAGCGCAAAGCCAAAGTCAAACGCGCTGGCGCGCGCCGGCTGGCGGCTGGCCACCCGCATCAGCGCGGCCATGCCTGCGGGCATGGCGCCCGCGCGCACCCGCTTCAAACCCTGGGCCACCAAGCGGCGGTTGTTGGCGTCGAGCCGGACCACATCGGCCACTGTGCCCAGCGCCACCAGCGGCAGCAGACTGTCGATTTTGGGTTGGTCTTGTACGCTGAACACCCCGCGCGCGCGCAGCTCGGCGCGCAGGGACAGCAGCACATAAAACATCACACCGACGCCGGCCAGGCTTTTGCTGGCAAAGCCGCAGTCGGGCTGGTTCGGGTTGACGATCACACAACCCTGCGGCAGCAGAGTGTGGCCCTGTGCCACCGCCGGCAGGTGGTGGTCGGTCACCAGCACCTGCAAGCCCAGGGTCTTGGCGTGCGCCACACCCTCGATGCTGGCGATGCCGTTGTCCACCGTGATCAGCACATCGGCGCCGCAGGCCTTGACCCGCTCGGCAATCGGTGGCGTCAGGCCATAGCCGTCGTGCACCCGGTCGGGCACCAAATAGCCCACCCGGTCAAAACCCAGCGGCGCGCCCAGCAGGCGCAGACCGCGCACCGCCACCGCACAGGCGGTGGCGCCGTCGCAGTCGTAATCGGCCACCACACACAGGCGCAGGCCTTGTTGCATGGCGTCTGCCAGGGTGCGGGCCGCGGCTTGGGTGTTGTGCAGACTGTCGGGCGGCAGCAGCTTGGCCAGGCCGTCATCAAGCTCGTCGGGATGGGCGATGCCGCGCGCGGCAAACAGGCGGGCCAGCAGAGGGTGAACGCCGGCTTGTTCCAGCGCCCAGGCGGCGCGCGGCGGGACGTCGCGTTGTGTGATCTTCATAGACTGCCGAGGATATCCGCCACCGAGGCCTTGGGCTGCAGGCCGAGCGAGCGGCGCAGGCGCTGTGCCCATCCGGTGGCGGCGGGTGCGCTGACCCAGCGCCGCGCCCAGCGCTCGCCACACAGCCACAGCGTCAGCGGCTCGCCCGCGCGCTGGCGCTGCAGCAGTTCGGCCAGCGGCCCGGCGTCCAGCGCTGCCCAGGCGGCTTGCCACGCACTGCGGCCGCCGTGCAGAGCGGCCTGGCGCAGGGTATCGTCCAGCTGCGGCGCGGTGGCGGTGGGCAGGGCTGGCAAGGCGCCTACACCGCTGAACCACACACCGTTGAGGCTGGGCAGGCGCTGCGCCTCGCGCGCGTCGTTGGCGGGGTGGGTGTAGAACAGCATTTGCGCTTCGCTCTGCAACCGTTGCAGCCAGGCCAGTTGCGCTTGGTGGGCGGGCTCGGCGCGTGGCTGCCAGACATCGAGCGAGCGGCCCACCACCCGGTCCAGACTGGCGCAGCGCAGGCCGGCCAGTCGATCGCCCACCGCCAGCCAGCGCTCGGCGCTCACCCAGCGCAGCTCCACCCCGTCTTCGGCGCACAGCGGGGCCAAGGCGGCGTGCAAAGCGCGCGAGGTGGTGTCGTCGATCGACAGGCGCTCGGGCGGCAGCAGGTTGACCTGCTCCATGCCGACCTGAAAGTGGCAGGGCCACACCCAGGCGCAGGGCGTGTGCAAGCTGCCGTTGGCCAGCGCCGCCCAGGGCAGTAGGCCGTCTTGGGCGCTGGCGTCGCTCAGCAGGCCCAGGGCCTGGGCCTGGGCCAGTTCGTGGGGTGTGCTGGCGCTGTAGGGGTCGCCGCCGAGCGCCAGGTCGGTGTGCAGCAGCCCGAGCAGCGCTTGCAGCTGGGGCAACTGCAAGCCGCTCAGCCCGGCGCTGTCGGGTGTGTCGCCGGTGGCGGCAAAGGGCACGATCAGGGTGTGGCTCATCAGGGGCATTGTCGGGGATGCCACAATCGGGCTCGGACCCACACCCATGCAAATCCCCTACGAACTGCTCATTGGCTGGCGCTACACCCGCGCCGGCCGCGCCACCCGGCGCAACGGCTTTATTTCCTTCATTTCCTTCATTTCCATGTTGGGCATTGCGCTCGGCGTGGCGGCCCTCATCATTGTGCTGTCGGTGATGAACGGCTTTCAAAAAGAGGTGCGCGACCGCATGCTCAGTGTGCTGTCGCATGTGGAGGTGCTCGACGCCTCGGGCGAGGCGATAGCCGACTTGCCGGCGGTGTTGCACACCGTGGGCCAGCACCCGGCGGTGCTGGGTGCCGCGCCTTTTGTCGGTGCGCAAGCGCTGGTGGCGCGCGGCGAGACCATGAAAGGCGCGCTGGTGCGCGGCATCGACCCGGCGCTGGAGCCCGGCGTCACCGATGTGGTGGCCGACATGGCCCAGACCACACTGCCGCGCTTGGTGCCCGGTGGCTTTGGGGTGATTTTGGGCGGCGAGCTGGCGCGCAGCTTGGGTGTGGTGCCCGGCGACAGCGTGACGGTGATTTCGCCCAGCGGCCAGGTCACGCCCGCCGGTGTGGTGCCACGGCTGCGCCAAATGACGGTGGTGGGCGTGCTCGATTCGGGCCATTTTGAGTACGACGCGGCCTTGGCGCTGATGCACATCGACGACGCGGCGCGGCTGTTTCGGGTGGAGGGAGCCACCGGCGTGCGCCTGAAGCTGCGCGATCTGCACGCTGCGCGCGAGGTGGCGGCCGAGCTGTCGGCTCGCCTGCCGCTCACGCTGCTGGTGCGCGACTGGACCCGCGCCAACCGCACCTGGTTTGC
>CAMBOY010000089.1 GCA_945869245.1 Hydrogenophaga intermedia | reverse complement strand
CTTCAAGTCGCGTGTGCATGGCTGGCTGGGTCTGCGCCGCCTGTGGCGCTGGTGGCTGTTGTGGCGGCGTGACAAGAACCGTTGACCGCACCGGCGCGGTCGCCACCATGGGGTATGCTTGAATCATCGCAACTACCGATCACCCCAGTGGCCGACACATCCCCCAGTCCGGGGCCGCAGCGCAGCCTGCGGCACGAAGACAAACGCAGTTTTCTGCAAAAGCTCGCTGAATTCATCCACCCAGGTCCCGACTCCAAAGACGAGTTGATCGAGACGCTGGCCGAGGCCGAGGACAACGACATCATCAACGCCGAGTCGCGTGTGATGCTCGAAGGGGTGATTCGCATGGCCGATATGAGCGCCGGCGATGTGATGGTGGCGGCGCCGCGCATGGACGTGCTCGACATCGACGCACCTTTTGACGAACTGCTGCACCAAGTGATCGACACCGGCCACTCGCGCTTCCCGGTGTTTGAAGGCGAACGCGAAAACATCATCGGCATCTTGCTGGCCAAAGACTTGCTCAAGCTGCAGCGCGCCCCCGAGCTCAATTTGCGCGCGTTGCTGCGTCCGGCGATTTTTGTGCCCGAAAGCAAGGGTCTCAACGACTTGCTGCGCGACTTCCGTGGCAACCGCAACCACCAGGCCATCGTGATCGATGAATTCGGTCGGGTCGCGGGGCTGATCACCATTGAAGACGTGCTCGAAGAGATCGTGGGCGAGATCGAGGACGAGTTCGACGTCGACGAAGACGAGGGCGACATTTTTGCCCTAGCGGACCACACCTGGCGCGTTGGTGGCGACACGCCGATTGAGCGCATCAACGAGGCCTTTGGGGTGCAACTGCCACAAGCCGATTTCGACACCATCGGCGGTTTGATCGCCCACACCATGGGGCACGTGCCCAAGCGGGGTGAGGTGCACGACACCGAGGGCTTGCGCTTTGTGGTGCTGCATGCCAAGGGCGGAGCGGTCAAGTGGTTCAAAGTGATGCCCGCCCCGTCGGCCGATTGAGCACCGCCAGGCATATGTTGCGCACGCAGTGGCCTTGGTGGCTTTGGTGCGCAGCGGCGGGCGGTTTGCAAGCCCTGGCCTTGGCGTGGCCCAGCGGCGGGGACTGGGCCGAGCCGCAGCCTGTGGCCCAGGGCCTGGCCATGGCCGCGTTGGTGTGGGCCGTGGGCCGCGCGCCGCTCTGGCTCGACGCTGCCGCCCGCGCGGCGCTGTTTTCCGTGGCCTGGTTGGCCGGCACCTTCTGGTGGTTGGTGGTGTCGATGCACGTCTACGGCGGCTTGCCGGCGCCGCTGGCGGTTGCTGCCGTGTTGGGCTTGGCAGCCTGTCTGGCCCTGTACACCACCGGTGCTGCATTGCTGTGGTGGGCCTGGGTGCAGCGCATGGGCTTGGGCCTGCGTGCGGTGTTGTTGTGGGCTGCGCTGTGGAGCGCAGCCGAGCTGCTGCGCGGCAGCTGGTTCACCGGCTTTCCCTGGGGTGCCGTGGGCTACGCCCATGGCGGGCTCTGGGCCGGCTGGGCCCCTTGGTTGGGCGTGTATGGCGTGGGCGGGCTGGCCGCTGCAGTGGCCGCGCTCTGGGGAGTGGCCTTGTTGCGCTGCGGGCACCAGCGGCGCGCATGCTGGGGCTGGCTGACAGCGGCACTGGCCCTGCCTGTGGCCATTGGCGCCTTGTCGGGCCCCCTGCACCGCGTGGCCTTGTCGCACACCGCCGCACATGGCGAGCTGCAGGTGCGCTTGTTGCAAGGCAATATCGCGCAGGACCAGAAATTCGATCCTGGCACCGGGGTGGACACCGCCATGCGCTGGTACCCCGAGCAGCTGGCTGCGGCCCTGGCGCCGGGCGCGGCGCAGCCCGACCTGGTGGTGATGCCCGAGACCGCGTTGCCGCTGTTGCCGCACCAGGTAGACGACGCCTGGTGGCAAAGCCTGTTGCAAACCGTGGCTGAAAGCCGTGTGGACGGCGGGGCGGGCGGTGCGCTGCTGATGGGCGTGCCTTTGGGCAGTTTTGAGGCCGGCTACACCAATTCCGCCTGGGGCTTGGAGCCGCAGCAGGCCGAGCGCGCGCTGGATCAAGCGGCAGCCTCGTCGGCACGCGAAGCGGTGCTGGCGGCGCCTTTTTACCGCTACGACAAACACCACTTGGTGCCCTTTGGCGAATTCATCCCGCCGCTGTTTCGTTGGTTCACCGATCTCATGCACATTCCCTTGGGCGACTTCCAGCGCGGCGCTTTGGTGCAGCCGGTGTGGCACTGGGCCGGGCAGCGGGTGGCAGCGCACATTTGTTACGAAGACCTGTTTGGCGAAGAGCTGGTCGCGCAGTTTGCGCAAGCCCACCCCCCTACGGTGTTGATCAATCTGAGCAACATCGCTTGGTTTGGCAACACCGTGGCGATCGACCAGCATCTGCACATTGCCCGTTGGCGCGCGCTGGAGTTGGGGCGACCGGTGGTGCGATCGACCAACACCGGTGCCACCGTGGTGATCGATCACCGAGGGCGGGTGCAAGCGGCCTTGGCGCGCCACACCCGGGGCGTGTTGGACGCAGCGGTGCAGGGTCGCCAAGGGTTGACGCCGTATGCGCAGTGGGCGGGGCGCTGGGGCTTGTGGCCGCTGTGGGCTGTGATTGCGCTGGTGTGCCTGCTGTGCGCGGCTGCGCTGCGGCGGCGCCCGTAAAATCGGGCTTTTGCGCGCACCGCCACAAAAGCCTTGCTGGGCGACGCGCTTGCCACCGCCGGCGCCGGGCCGCCGCACCGAGTCCACGCACCATGCTCACATTCCAACAAATTATTCTCAAGCTCCAGTCCTACTGGGACGCGCAAGGCTGCGCTTTGCTGCAGCCCTACGACATGGAGGTCGGCGCTGGCACCAGCCACACCGCCACCTTTTTGCGCGCCCTTGGGCCTGAGCCCTGGAAGGCCGCCTATGTGCAGCCCAGCCGCCGGCCCAAGGACGGTCGCTATGGCCAAAACCCCAACCGCCTGCAGCACTACTACCAATACCAGGTGGTGCTCAAGCCCGCGCCAGCCAACATCCTGGAGTTGTACCTGGGCTCGCTCGAAGCGCTGGGTTTTGATCTCAAGAAAAACGATGTGCGCTTTGTGGAAGACGACTGGGAGAACCCCACACTCGGCGCCTGGGGCCTGGGCTGGGAGGTCTGGCTCAACGGCATGGAGGTGACCCAATTCACCTACTTCCAGCAGGTCGGCGGCATCGACTGCAAACCCATCACCGGCGAAATCACCTACGGCCTGGAGCGCCTGGCCATGTACCTGCAGGGGGTCGAAAACGTCTACGACCTGACCTATGCGCCCGGCATCAGCTACGGCGATGTGTTCCACCAGAACGAGGTGGAGCAAAGCACCTACAACTTCGAGCACAGCAACGTGGAGTTTTTGCTCCAGGCCTTTGCCGCGCACGAGGGCAACGCCCAGTACCTGATGACCCAGCAATTGGCCCTGCCCGCTTATGAGCAGGTGCTCAAGGCCGCGCACACGTTCAACTTGTTGGACGCGCGCGGCGCCATCAGCGTGACCGAGCGCGCCGCCTACATCGGCCGCATCCGCAACCTGGCGCGCGCCGTGGCGCAGGCCTATTTGGACAGCCGCGCTCGCCTGGGCTTCCCGATGGCGCCCAAAGCCTGGGGCGACGAAGTCGCAGCCCAGCTCGCAGCCAAGGCCGAGAAGGCCGCCCAGCAACCCACCTCCGCCCAGGCCTGAGCCCCATGAGCACACAGAACCTTCTTGTTGAACTCTTTGTTGAAGAGTTGCCTCCCAAAGCCCTGCGCAAGCTCGGTGAGGTCTTTGCCCAGACCCTGACCGACAGCCTCACCGCCCAGGGCCTGGCCAGCGCCGATGCGGTGGTCACGCCGTACGCCTCGCCGCGCCGCTTGGCGGTGCACATCACCGCCGTCCAGGCCAGGGCCGACGACAAGGCGCAGCAACTCAAGCTGATGCCGGTGGCCGTCGCCTTGGACGCAACAGGCCAGCCGACACCCGCGCTGCTAAAAAAGCTCGCCGCTGTGGGCGCCGACGCGTCGGTGCTCCCGCAACTCAAGCGTCTGCCCGACGGCAAGGCCGAAGCCCTGTTTCTGGACACCGTGGTGCCCGGTGTGGCGCTGGCCGCGGGTCTGCAAAAAGCGCTGGACGAGGCGCTGGCCAAGCTGCCGATCCCGAAGGTCATGCAATACCAGCTCGCCGACGGCTGGAGCAGCGTCAACTTTGTGCGCCCAGCCCATGCGCTGGTGGCCTTGCACGGCGACACCGTGGTGCCCTTGCAGACCCTGGGCCTGCAGTCGGGTCGCCACACCCAGGGCCACCGGTTTGAGGCGGCCGTGCCGGCCATCGACATCGCACACGCCGACAGTTACGCCGAGCAGCTCAAGCGCGAAGGGGCGGTGATCGCCAGCTTCGGCGAGCGCCGCGCCGAGATCGTGCGCCAGCTCGACGCCGCTGCGGCCAAGGAAGGCCTGCGCCCCATCGACGACGAGGCCCTGCTTGATGAAGTGACCGCACTGGTGGAGCGGCCCAATGTGCTGACCTGCCACTTCGAACAAGAGTTTCTGGATGTGCCGCAGGAGTGCCTGATTCTGACGATGAAGGCCAACCAGAAATACTTCCCGCTGCTCGACGCCCAGGGCAAGCTCACCAACACGTTTTTGATCGTGAGCAATATTGCGCCAGCCGACCCGAGCGCAGTGATTCAAGGCAATGAACGCGTGGTGCGCCCGCGCCTGGCCGACGCCAAGTTTTTCTTTGACCAAGACCGCAAAAAGACGCTGGAGAGCCGCGTGCCCGGCTTGGCCAAGGTGGTCTACCACGGCAAGCTCGGCACCCAGGGCGAGCGCGCCGAGCGGGTGCGCGCCATCGCCCATGCCATCGTCAACCAGTGGCGTCTGGCCACCGTGCCTTACACCGCCGAAGACAAAGACGCGTTTGATGTGCTCGACAGCAAGGTGCAGCAAGCCGCGCTGCTGGCCAAGACCGACTTGTTGACCGATATGGTTGGCGAGTTCCCCGAGCTGCAAGGCACCATGGGCGCTTATTACGCGCGCCACGAGGGTCTGCGTGACGGTGTGGCCATCGCCATTGAAGACCACTACAAACCGCGCTTTGCTGGTGATGCGCTGCCGCGCAACCACACCGGCACCGTGCTGGCGCTGGCCGACAAGCTCGAAACCCTGGTTGGCCTGTTTGGTATTGGCCAGCTGCCGACCGGCGACAAAGACCCGTTTGCGCTGCGCCGCCACGCCCTGGGGGCGATCCGCATCCTGGTCGAGAAGAACCTGCCGCTGGGTCTGCCCGATCTGCTGGCCGCGGCGCTGCCAGCCTTTGGCGAGCGCATCAACGACCCCAGCGCCGCCTTGCAGTCCTTCTTTGCCGACCGCTTGGCGGTGGGCTTGCGCGACCAAGGCTTCTTGGCGCAAGAGGTGGACGCGGTGTTGGCGCTCAACCCCAGCCCGTTGAGCGATGTGCCGCGCCGCTTAGAGGCGGTGCGCGCCTTTGCCGCCCTGCCCGAGGCCGCGCCTTTGGCGGCGGCCAACAAACGGGTTGGCAACATCCTGAAAAAGATTGAAGGCGTTGTGCCCAGCGAGGTCAGCAGCGATTTGCTCAAAGAGCCGGCCGAGCAGGCCTTGGCCGCAGCGATTGCCGAGGTGCAGCCGCGCGCCGACGCCTTGTACGAGCGCCGCGATTACGCCGCATCCTTGCAGGCCTTGGCCGCGCTGAAGGCGCCGGTCGACGCTTTCTTTGACGGCGTCATGGTCAACGCCGACGACGCCGCCCTGCGCGCCAACCGCCAGGCCCTGCTGTCGCGCCTGCACCAGGCCATGAACCGGGTCGCCGACCTGTCGCGACTGGCCGCATGAAGCTGATCATCCTCGACCGCGACGGCACGCTCAACCGCAGCCGCGACGACTACGTGGCCTCGCCCGATGAGTGGGAGGCCCTGCCGGGTGCGCTCGAGGCGGTGGCGCGTCTGAACCAGGGCGGCTGGCGCGTGGTACTGGCCACCAACCAGTCGGGCCTGGGGCGTGGCATGTTCGACATGGCCGCACTCAACGCCATCCACGCCCGCATGCACAAGCAGCTGGCGGCGGCGGGCGCGCGGGTCGAGGCGGTGTTTTTTTGCCCCCACGCGCCCGAAGACGCTTGCAGCTGCCGCAAGCCCCAGCCGGGCTTGTTCTGGCAAATTGGAGAGCGTTTGGGCGTGGACTTGGCGCAGGTGCATGCGGTCGGCAACGCCCTGCGCCATGTGCAGGCTGCGGCCACCGCGGGTGGTGTGCCACATCTGTTGTTGTGCGGCAAGTCGGCCGAATGGCGCGAGCGTCTGGGCGACGGGCCTTATGGCCCGCACCATCAGAGCCAGATACCGGACTTGCCCGCAGGCACCCGCTTGCACACCGATTTGTCCGGCTTTGCCGATTGGTTGCTCGCCGAGCAACCGCCTTCTCTTGCCCAGCCCTCGGGCTTGGCGCCTTTGTGATGTTGGGTTGTTCCGCATGAATGCGATCCGTTCTTTTGTGCACATGGTCTTTATGGCGGTGACCGTGGTGCCCTGGGCGCTGGCGGTGCTGGTCTGCGCCCCCTTCATGAACAGCACCCGCGTGTACTGGATGTGTGTCGGTTGGTTGCGCCTAGCGGTGCGCAGTGGCGAACTGATGCTGGGCATCCGCAACCACGTCATGGGCTACGAGAACTTGCCCGTGGGCAATCTGGAGCCGGCGGTGCTGCTGGTCAAGCACCAGTCCACCTGGGAAACGTTTTGTATGCCCACGCTCATGCCGCACCCACTGGCCTATGTGTTCAAAAAAGAGCTGCTGTACGTGCCATTTTTCGGCTGGGCCATGGGCCGCATGGACATGATCCACATCGATCGCAGCAAACGCACCGAGGCCTTCAACAAGGTAGTGGCGCAGGGCCAGCGCCTGCTCGACCAAGGCACCTGGGTCATCATGTTCCCAGAGGGCACCCGCATCGAGCGCGGTCAACAAGGCAGCTACAAAACCGGCGGCACCCGGCTGGCGATTGCCACGGGTGCGCCGGTGATTCCGGTGGCTGTGACATCGGCCAAATGCTGGCCGCGCAAGGCGTTCATCAAACGCCCAGGCACGGTGGAGTTCTCGATTGGCAAGCCGATCCCGAGCCAAGGGCGCCAGCCCGAAGAGCTGATGCGTGAGGTCGAGGCCTGGATCGAGGCCGAGATGCGCCGCCTAGACCCCAGCGCCTATGCCTGAGCCCTGCGCATGAGCCAGACCGGTCAATTGGTGTTCGATTTTGGTGCGGTGAGCGTGCAGTCGCCACCGGCGCAGGCGCCGGTGCCTGCAGTGGCTTTGCCTGAGCCCAATGGGCCAGCGCTGAGCCTGGCCGAAGCGGTGATGCCGGTGGTCTGGCACCACCCGCGCGCCAACCGCGCGGTGCGGCTGGCGCACTGCGACGTGGCCTATGAATTCAAACGCGGCAAGCGACGCACCATTGGTCTCACGGTGAGTCCGGAAGGACTCACCGTGAGCGCGCCCACCTGGGCCCCGGTGGGCGATGTGGACGCCTTTGTGCGCAGCAAAAGCGACTGGATTCTGGACAAGCTGCAGGTGGCGCGCGAACGCCGCACCGCACTCGACCAGGCGCGGGTGGTCTGGGCCGACGGCGCACGCTTTGAGTTGCTCGGTGAGGCGGTGCGGTTGCGGCTCGACGCGGCCCACGGCTTCTCAGGCAAGGGGGCGGCCTTGGTCGATGCGCCCGAAGGCCGGCGCGAGTTGCGCATCGGCCTGCCAGCTCACGCCAGCGAGGTACAGATCCGCGACGCCGCCCAGGCCTGGCTGATGCGCCACGCCACCCAACACTTTCGCGAGCGGCTCGACCACTTTGCTCCGCAGCTCGGGGTGACGTACCGTTGCCTGCGGCTCTCAGGCGCCAGCACCCGCTGGGGCAGCGCCAGCGCCGACGGCACCATTCGGCTCAACTGGCGCCTGATTCACCTGAGCCCCGACATGGTGGACTATGTGGTGGTGCACGAGCTCAGCCATCTGCGCCACATGGACCACAGCCCGCGTTTTTGGGACGTGGTGGCCAGCGTCATGCCCGACCACCCCGCGCGCCGCGCCGCGCTCAAACGCGCCGCCGTGCCGCTCGAATAAGCGCGTTCACCCGCGACCGAAGCGCCACACGCCGTCAGCCCCGCGCTGGCGCTGCAGTTCACCGGCAAACCACAGGCGGTGCAGGTGCGCCACCGTCTCACCCAGAGCAAACGTGGTCTGGTGCAAGTCCAGCGCGCGCGGAAACAGCACCGGCAGCACCTCGGCCGCGCAGCGTGGTGTGTCGGCACAGGCCACGCGCACCTCGGCCAGTCGCTCCTCGTGGTGGGTGTGCAGCTGGTGCAGCCGCTCGGCGATGCCCACAAACGGCCGCCCGTGCGAGGGCAGCACCAGCGTGCTGTCGGGCAGTTCAGCGAAGCGGTCCACCGAATTGAGAAACCAGGCCAGGGGGTCGGCCTCGGGCTCGATGTCGTACACACTCACATTGGTGGAGATGCGCGGCAGCAGCATGTCGCCGCTGATCAGCACACCCAGCGCGACGCAGTGCAGCGACATGTGCTCTGGCGAGTGGCCGCGCCCGGCGATCAGCGTCCATGTGTGGCCACCGATGCGCACCGTCTCGCCGTCGACCAGCCGGCGGTAAGAGGGCGGCACCGCCGGCACCAGGCTGGGGTAGTAGCTGGCGCGCTCGCGGATGCGGTCCAGCGCCTGCGGGTCGCGCAGACCATGCGCGGCAAAAAAGCGCGCCGCCGCCTCGCCACCAAAACCGGTGGTGCTCTGCGAGGCCACCCGGGCCGCGTAATAGTCGGTGGCGCTGATCCAGAAACCACAGCGGTGTTGGTCACTGCTGAAGCGATCCACCAGCCAGTGCGCCAACCCGATGTGGTCGGGGTGCATGTGGGTGGCCAGCACCCGCAGCACGGGCAGACCGTCGAGCGCTTGCGCGATCACCTCGTCCCACTGCGCGCGCGCCTCGGGACGGTCGATGCAGGTGTCCACCACCGTCCAGCCGGCGCGGCCGTCGATCTCGTCGCGCAGCAGCCAGAGGTTGATGTGGTCCAGCGCAAACGGCAGCCCCATGCGCAGCCACTTCACGCCGGGAGCCACCGCCAACGCCCGATCGGGTTCGGGTAGGCTGGTGCCCAGTGGAAAGTGCAGGCGGGCTTCGAGCTGGTCGCGGCTGGGTGGGGTGGTGTGGGTCATGGATCGTGCTTGAAGTGAAGCGCAGAGCGCAGGGCGCTACACTGACGTTGACGTAAACGTCAGTTCTGCGGCATTCTAGGCAGACACCGACGCCGCCCTGTCCGCCAGCCGACACGCCCCACGCCATGGCCACCACGCCCACTTACACCATCAGTGACCTTGCCCGCGAGTTCGACCTGACCACCCGCGCCATCCGTTTTTACGAAGACATGGGGCTGTTGCAGCCCCAGCGCGAAGGCCCGGGTGGGCGCAATCGCGTCTACAGCGCGCGCGACCGCACCCGCTTAAAGCTCACCCTGCGCGCCAAACGCCTGGGCTTGTCGCTGACCGAGGCCAAAGACATCATCGACATGTACGACAGCCCGCGCGACACCGGGCCACAACTGCGCAAATTCCTCACCGTGTTGGCCGACCACAAGCGCCAGCTCGAAGAACAGCTCGCCGACCTGATGGCCAATCTTGACGAGGTGAAGGTGCACGAAAAAGAAGCCCGTGCGCTGCTGGCCAGGGTGGAAAAAAGCGCCAAGGTCTGAGGCGGCAGGGCTTGGTCCGCCCCGTTGCAGCGCGCCGCCGGCGCCGCCACTGGTAAGGCATAGGGCAAGCAACGAGGACAGTGCCGCGCGGCCCGGGTTTGCCCCGACTTGCCGCCCACCCCCAAACCCCCGCATAATTGACGTTTACGTAAACGTCATATCGCCGCCTTGCCATGAGCACCAGCCCCCACGACGCCCTGCACACCCGCGTATCGGCCAGTCTGGCCCGCCAGGGCATGATGCAGCATTTGGGTGTGCGCCTGCTGGCCGTGGCCCCCGGTACCGTGACGCTGGCGCTGCCCTATTCCGAGCGGGTGACGCAGCAGCAGGGCGGATTTCATGGCGGTGCCATGGGCGCGTTGGCCGACATCGCCGGTGGCTATGCGGCGCTCACTGTGGCGCCCGAAGGCATGGAAGTCACCACCGTCGAATACAAGATCAACTTTCTCGCCGCTTTTCAGGGTGGCGAATTGCAGGCCACTGGCCGCGTGGTGCGCGGTGGCAAGCGCATCATCGTCACCATCGCCGAGGTGGTGCATATCGCCGCCGACGGCACCCGCAGCGACTGCGCACTGATGCAGCAGACCCTGGTGCCGGTGCCCAAAACGTATTGATCACCGAAACAGCCCTCACCCCAACCCTCTCCCGCAGGCGGTAGAGGGGGCTACAAACAAACCCTCCAGGAGATCCGACATGACCAACCTGCCCGGCCTGAATTTCCAGCTTGGTGAAGACATCGACGCCCTGCGCGACGCGGTGCGCGACTTTGCCCAAGCCGAAATCGCCCCCCGCGCGGCCGAGATCG
>CAMBOY010000088.1 GCA_945869245.1 Hydrogenophaga intermedia | reverse complement strand
GAGGAAATCCGCAGCGGCAAGGTGGTGATCTCCACCGTGGTGGACGGCTTTGCCGACGCCAACGCCGCCGACGACTACGTGGCCGAAGAAGATTTCGACGACTACGACGAAGCCGACGACGACGACGGCAAGGGCGGCTCCAAGGCGCTCACCCGCAAGCTCGAAGAACTCAAGCGCGAAGCGCTCGACCGCTTTGATGCCATGCGCGTGCAGTTCGAGAAACTGCACAAAACCTACGACAAGGAAGGCTACGGCAGCCCGACCTACCTCAAGACACAAAAGGCCATCACCGAAAAGCTGATGACCATCCGCTTCACCGCCAAAGCGATTGAAAAGCTCTGCACCACCGTGCGTGGTCAGGTCGACGAAGTGCGCAAAAAAGAACGCGAACTGCGCCGCATCATTGTCGACAAGTGCAGCATGCCGCAAGAGAAGTTCATCGCCGACTTCCCGGCCAACCTGCTGAACCTGAAGTGGGTCGAAAAGCAGGCCAGCGCCGGCAAGCCCTGGAGCACCATCATGGAACGCAACATTCCACCGGTGCAGGAATTGCAGCAAGGCCTCATCACCATCCAAAACAGCGTGGTGGTGCCGCTGACGCATCTCAAGGACATCCACAAGCGGATGAACCAGGGCGAGGCCTCGTCGCGCGACGCCAAGAAGGAAATGATCGAGGCCAACCTGCGTCTGGTGATTTCGATCGCCAAGAAATACACCAACCGCGGCCTACAGTTCCTCGATCTGATCCAGGAAGGCAATATCGGCCTGATGAAGGCGGTGGACAAGTTCGAATACCGCCGGGGCTACAAGTTCTCGACCTACGCCACCTGGTGGATTCGCCAGGCCATCACCCGCTCAATCGCCGACCAGGCCCGCACCATCCGGATTCCGGTGCACATGATCGAGACCATCAACAAGATGAACCGCATCAGCCGCCAGCACCTGCAAGAGCATGGTTTTGAGCCCGATGCGTCGATCTTGGCCGAAAAGATGGACATGCCCGAGGACAAGATCCGCAAGATCATGAAGATCGCGAAAGAGCCGATCTCGATGGAAACCCCGATTGGCGACGACGACGATTCGCACCTGGGCGATTTCATCGAAGACCAGGCCAACACCGCGCCCATGGAAGCGGCGATGCAGGCCGGGCTGCGCGAAGTGGTCAAGGAAATCCTGGACACCCTCACCCCGCGCGAAGCCAAGGTGCTGCGCATGCGTTTTGGTATCGAGATGTCGACCGACCACACGCTCGAAGAAGTGGGCAAGCAGTTCGACGTGACGCGCGAGCGCATCCGGCAAATTGAGAGCAAGGCGGTGCGCAAGCTCAAGCACCCGAGCCGTTCGGACAAGCTGCGCAGCTTCATCGAGTCGCTCTGATCCGGTTCAGGCCGATGTTCATCGCACTGCGGGAGCCTTCGGGCTCCCGTTTTTTTGGGCGTCGCCTGTTTGTAGCGGCTGGGCCGCTACCTGGCGCCCATCAGCCGCTCGACAAGGTCGCCGTGACCCGCAAACCAGGCTGCGCATTGGCCACGGTGAAGCGCCCACCGTGCGCCTGTGCCACCAGCCGACACAGGTACAGCCCCAGGCCCACACCGCCCGCGCTGCGGGTGCGGGCGCTGTCGGGTCGGTAGAAGGCCTGAGCCAATTGACCGATCTGCCCGTCGGGCACACCGGGGCCGTGGTCACGCACCTGCACTTCCAGGCCATCGCCGTCCAAGCAGCGCAGATACAGCTCGGGTGGCTGTTCGGCCTGCGCACCGTGGCGCAGCGCGTTGTCCAGCAGGTTGCGCAGCAACAGGCGCAGGCGCGACGGGTCCACCGCGACGGGTGCGCTCAGACCGTCGAATCGGACAGTCACTGCCGACGCCCGGGCGTGCCGCGTCTGCAGGCCTTGCAGCACCTCGTGGGCGAGCGCGGCCACATCGGTGGGCTCGCGCTGCAGGGCTGCGTGCTGGCCGCTCAGGCGTTCGCTCTCCAGCAGGTCGTTGATCAAGCTGGCCATTTCCTGTAGGTCGCGCAACAAGGCCTGGCGCTGCGGATTCACGCGGGCATCGTCTTCGGGCAACAGTTCGGTGTTCAGCCGCGCGCGGGTCAGCGGGCTGCGCAGCTCGTGGCTGATGGCCAGCAACAGCGCGCGCTTGGCATCGAGCATCTGGTGGATGTCACGGCCCATGGTGTTGATGGTGAGGGCCAGTTCGCCCAACTCGTCTTGCGCCTGGCTGGCGCGCTCGGGAATGGGCTGGCTAAAGTCGCCCGCACCAAAGCGCCGCGCGCCTTCGCCGATGGCGTCGAGCGGGCGCAAAAGACGCCGCACATACAGCCATGCCAACCCGGTGAGCGTCAGCAACGCCGCCAGCGCATAACCGATCAGGTGCGGCCGGCGCTCGACCGCCTCGCCGTTGATGCCGAACTCCACCACGTGGCCATCGGCCGTCTGGCGCTGCACAATGCGCAGCCACTTTTTGTCTCGGGCCCAGTCTTCCCCGTTCCAGGCCGCGTCACCACGGCCCTTTTCGCGAATCCATTGCGGTGGTCCCTGCTCCGGGTGCGAAGCCCAGTGGATCTGCGGTCCGCGGATGGTCACCGTCACCGGCAGGCGCTCGGTCAGCGCCTTGGCTCGCGCTACGCTGGGCGACGGTCCACCGGCGGTGACCGTGTCGAATAGCCGGTCCACATAGTCCACCAGCAAGGGCTGCGCCGCGTCGCGCCAACCCACGGTGAAGGCCCGCTGGGCTGCCGTCACAAACACCACCGCCATGGCAGCCGCCAGCAGCAAAAACACCAGCACCATGCGCGACTTGATGGAATGCGCGATGCGGCGCTTGGCGCGGCGCCAGGAGGATTCGCGGGCTTGGGTGTTCATACGACGGCCCGGCGCAGGGCCAGGGAATAGCCCGCGTTGCGCAGGGTCTTGATGGCGTCAAGCGGTTCGAGCTTCTTGCGCAAACGGCTGACCACGATGTCCACCGCGCGGGTGTAGAGCTCGGCCTCGTGCCCACGGATGTGGTTGAGGATGTCGTCGCGGCTGAACACCCGGCCTGGCTCGCGCGCCAGCAACAGCAGCAGCTCGTATTCGGTGCCGGTCAGCTCCAGTGTTTGCCCTTGGCGCTGCACGCTGCGGCGCGCGGTGTCGATGACCAAGCCTTCAAACGCCAGCGTGGGCGCAGCGCTCAGCACCGCCGCATGGCCATGGGCCGGCGCGCGCACGCGGCGCAGCACGGTCTGAATACAGGCCACCAGCTCGCGGGGTTCAAAGGGTTTGGGTAGGTAGTGGTCGGCCCCCAGCTCCAGCCCCACCACACGGTCCATCACATCGCCGCGTGCGGTCAACATCACGATCGGAATGTCGCTGTCCTTGCGGATGGTGCGGCAGAGTTCAAAGCCGTCCATCTCGGGCAGCATCACGTCCAGAATGGCGGCATCGAAGCCACCCGTCCGCAAGCGCGCCAGACCGTCGCTGGGGCGCAGCGCGTGTTCCAGCCGCAGGTCAAAGCGCTGGAAATACGTCGCCAGCGGCGGCCCAAGGTTGTCGTCGTCGTCGATGAGCAGAATGCGTTGCATGAGGGGATTCTGGCAGGGCCTTCGATGCACCGCATGGCTCAGCGCCCGACGGTGCAGGATCAGGTGGCGCAGGCGCCGTGGCGCCATCCGGTCGAGCGCGTCAAAGTACTCGCCGGGCGCCAACATCGCTGCCAACACCGTTGGTGCCGGCGCCGCCTGCGACACCTGGGCAGTCAAGCACCACGCAGGTTCGCGACCAGATCGGGCCTCCCGGATGTGCCATTCGACTTCAGCTGCGGCCCCACCAGCCGTGGCGGCGCTTCTCCAGGCGCTCGCGCACCTGTTTCTGCTGCTCGGGGGTCAGGCTGTCGTAGAAGTCGCCAAAGGCCGCCAACATCTGCGGGCCGTTGCCCTGTGCGGCCTGCAGCTTCTGGTCGAGCAGTTGCTGGGCTTTGGCTCGGTCGAACTGGCTGCCCGCGACCAAGGACTGGAGGTCGGCGCGCGGATCGGTGTTGCCCCGAAAGGCTTTGCGTGAGGCGATCATCTGGTCGGCCAGCACACCGAGTTTGGCTTGTTGGTCGGTGTTGAGGTCGAGTTTGCCGCTGATGCGTTCGATGGCTTTGCCGCGCATCTCGGTGATGCGTTCGTCGCTCAGGCCGCCGGTGTGGCTGCGACCGCAAGCGCTGAGGCCACCGAGCAGAACGGTGGCGGTGGTCAGGCCGATGAGGCTGCGGCGGATCCAAGTTTTCATGACGTTTCTCCTGATGAAGAGGGGTTGAACATGAACGCTATGGTGCCGACGGGGCGCGGACACTGGGTTGCAGACAGGTCGCGATTTTTTTCGTTTTGTTTCGATCAAGGGGGGGGTGAACTGCGGATGGGGCTCGCTGCGGCTTTGGTGATGTCGGAAGTGACCGGTACCCACTCCGCTCATGTCCCCCGGCGGCCTGAGGCCGCCTCCTCCTTTACTTCGCTGCGTGGGCTCCGGTCGCGTCCGACACAGTGGCAGCGCTGGTACCCCACCCGGTTGAGCGCACACCCATCTCCATGCCTGAAGCATCGGGTGTCCGGCGCAGCGAAATAAAGGAGGAGGCTTGGGCCCAGCCCAAGCCGGGGGACATTCGCGGAGCCGGATAGCCGGTGATTCAGGCATTCGCCAATGCAGCAGCGAACAAGTGCGAAAGGCCCCAAACAACAAACCCCGCCAACAGACGGGGTTTGCCAAGCAACAAAAGCCGATCAGGCCGCTGGTTGACCCTCGGTTGGCCAGTCGCGGATATAGGCCTTGAGCATGGTGTTCTCAAAATTCTGGCTGTCCACCACCGCCTTGGCCACGTCGTAAAAGCTGATCACGCCCATCAGGTCCCCGCCGTCGAGCACCGGCATGTAGCGGGTGTGCCGCTCCAGCATCAGAGGGCGCACCTCGGTGATGTCGGTATCGGGCGAACAGGTGGCCGGGTCGCGGTCCATCACCGAACCCACCGTCTGATCGCCCAATGCGCCACCCTGGCGCGCCAAGGTGTGGATCACCTCGCGAAAGGTGAGCATGCCCACCAGCTTGCCGTGGTCCATCACGGCCAAAGAACCAATGTCCAACTCGGACATGGTGTTGACCGCTTTGCCCAGGTCGTCGCCCGGCTGGGCGGTGAACAAGGTGCCGCCTTTGACGCGCAAAATGTCGCTGACTTTCATCGTGTCTCTCCTCGGGTGAATGTCGCCAGCCGGTCTGGCGTGACCGCCAATATAGCCCACAATGTTTACGCGCACAGGGGGTAATCCCCGTGTGGCATCCAATTTTTGTATTCCAGAGGACCCTCCCATGCCCGGTTATGCCGATCCCGGCTTTGACACCCTGGCGCTGCACGCCGGTGCCCAGCCCGACCCCAGCACCGGCGCGCGCGCCACCCCGATCCACCTGAGCACCTCGTTTGTCTTCGAATCGAGCGACCAAGCCGCTGCCCTGTTCAACCTGGAGCGCGCCGGCCACGTCTACAGCCGCATCAGCAACCCCACCACCGCCGTGTTTGAGCAGCGCATGGCGGCGCTGGAGGACGGCATTGGTGCCATCGCCACCGCCAGCGGCCAAGCCGCGCTGCATCTGGCCGTGGCCACGCTCATGGGCGCGGGTTCACACATCGTGGCGTCCACAGCGCTCTACGGCGGCAGCCAAAACCTGCTGCACTACACCCTGCGCCGCTTCGGCATTGAGACCACCTTTGTCAAGCCCGGCGATCTGGACGGTTGGCGCGCCGCCATCCAGCCCAACACCCGCCTGCTGTTTGGCGAAACCGTGGGCAACCCGGGACTGGATGTGCTGGACATTGCGGCGGTGGCCGACATCGCCCACAGCGCCGGTGTGCCGCTGCTGGTGGACTCGACCCTGACCACGCCCTACCTCGTGCAGCCGCTGAACCTGGGCGCCGATTTGGTCTACCACTCGGCCACCAAGTTTTGAGCGGCCACGGCACGGTCATCGGTGGCGTGCTGGTCGACAGCGGCAATTTCGACTGGGAAGCCAGTGGGCGCTTTCCCGAGCTGACCGAGCCCTACGCCGGCTTTCACAACATGGTGTTTTCCGAAGAAAGCACGGTCGGCGCCTTTTTGCTGCGCGCGCGGCGTGAAGGGCTGCGCGACTTTGGGGCCTGCCTGTCGCCCCACAGCGCATGGCTGATTTTGCAAGGCATCGAAACCCTGCCGCTGCGCATGGAGCGGCACTTGTCCAACACCGAACAGGTGGTGGCGTTTTTGGCCAGCCACCCGCTGGTCAGCCGGGTGGGCCACCCGCTGCTCGAATCGCACCCGAGCCACGCGCTGGCCCAACGCCTGCTGCGCGGCGGCGCGCGCGGCGCCGGCTCGGTGTTCAGTTTCGACATCAAGGGCAGCCGCGCCCAGGGCCGCGCCTTCATTGAAGCGCTCAAGCTGTTCAGCCACCTGGCCAATGTGGGCGACGCGCGCTCACTGGTGATCCACCCGGCCAGCACCACGCACTTCCGCATGGACGATGCGGCGCTCGCGGGCGCTGGCATCGGTCCGGGCACTATTCGCCTGAGCATTGGCCTGGAAGACCCGGCCGATCTGATCGACGATTTGAAACGCGCCCTCAAGGCCGCAGAACGCGCATGACCCCCCTGCGGCGCGCTGCGCCGTCCCCCCAGGGGGACGCACCCGCTGGACTGGCCAAGCCAGACCCAGGGGTGCCCGGGCAAGGCTCCCGCTCAGCTGCATATTTGGAGTTTTCTGATGCTTCTCTCTGTCAACGGCGCACAGTCCTATTGCTACACCGGCGGCAAACCGTTTGATGCGGCCAAACCCACGGTGGTGTTCATCCACGGCGTGCTGGGCGACCACAGCGTGTGGATTTTGCAAAGCCGCTACCTGGCCCACCACGGCTGGAACGTGCTGGCGGTGGACCTGCCCGGTCATGGCAAAAGCGCTGGCGACGCGCCGGCCAGTGTGGAGGCAGCGGCCGACTTTGTGGCCGCCCTGCTGGATGCGGCCGGTGTGCAGCGCGCCGCGCTGGTGGGCCACAGCTGGGGATCGCTGATCGCGCTGGAAGCCGCTGGGCGGCTTGGTGAACGGGTGAGCCACCTGGTGTTGGTGGGCACCGCTTACCCCATGAAAGTCTCGCCCGCGCTGATCGAAACCTCGCTCAATGAGCCGCTGAAAGCGCTGAAGATGATCAATGTGTTTTCGCGCAGCACGCTGTGCGCCCCCCCCTCGGCCCTGGGCCCGGGCACCTGGGTCTACGGCGCCGGCATGGCGCTGGGGCGGCGCATTCTGGCCAGCAACCGCGAGGTGAATGTGTTCCACCGGGGCTTTGTCGCCTGCGACCAGTACGCCAATGGCGAACAGGCTATGACGGCGGTGCGCTGCCCGGTGCTGATGGTGCTCGGGGGCGTGGACCAAATGACCCCGCCCAAAGCCACGACCACCCTCACGGCGGCGGCCAAGGCGGCGGGCGTGTCGCTGTCACAGGTGGTGCTGCCGGTGGGCCACCATCAAATGACCGAAGACCCCGACGGCATGTTGTCGGCGCTGTCCGGTTTTTTGGCGGCCTGACCGCAAGGGGTTGTGGGCGCAGACACCCCAGATGGGGATATTGTCTGACTCTGAAGTCCAAGCCCGCACGACAAGCGATAGGACGCGGATCAGCCATCTGCATCAGCTTCCGACATCCAAGCCGCAATGTCCCGGGCGCTGTGCAAAACACGCCACACGTCCACATGGTCCGCCTGATCCACGTAGAACACCACGTACGGATACCGGGTCAGCGGCCAGCTGCGCAGACCAGGCAGGTTCAGCTCGTGCGCATAGCGCGGCGAGCCACTGGCGGGTTGGCGACCAAGGTGGTGGTGCGCTTTTTCCAGTTCGTTGACAAACCCCAGGACAAGCTCAACACCTGCCTCCTGAAGGTAGTACGCGATGGCCTCATCCACATCCGCCAGCGCGAGCGCCCTCAGCCGGACCGGCTTGGGTGACTTCATGCGCCTTTTCCGGGGCGGCGGGCGGGCTGACCTGGCGCGATGGCCTTGGCGCGCACCTGTTGTCGAAGGGCGTTGAAATACGCCGGCGTGGCCTCCTGCACCACTGGCGCTGCGGCACCCGCTAACAGCAGGCACCGCAACTGCTGTCGATCCTGATCACGCCGGATCAGGTCGCGCAGGTACTCGCTGCTGGTGCCGTAGCCCCGCTGGCTCACCTGCTCGTCCACGAATGACTTCATGGTGTCGGGGAGGGAGATGTTCATGGTGCTCATGGATGGCCTCTGGAATGAAGGGTAGGTTATGGCAAATTTTGCCAAGCCCATCCTTGTCTGGCAAGTTCACCCGGCGCACAGACGCCGAGAATGATGGCTCCACCATCAAACGACCGAAGACCCCGACGGCATGTTGTCGGCGCTGACCGGTTTTTTGGCGGCCTGACCCCACCACGGCTCAACCTCGGGAAAGGTGAGAGCCTGCTCCAGTGTGAGCCGGTGCCACCCTTGGCGCTCCCACAGGGCGCGGGTCGCCGGCGTGAGCGGCAACAAGGTGCGCTCCAGCAAGGGCGCCATGGCGGTCTGGCCAGGCTGCGCCATCAGCACCAACCGCTCGCCCTCTTCGTCCAGCCGGGCCACCCAGTCCAGCTCCATCAAGCAGGCCAGGGGCACTTCCAGTTGCAGCACGTCTACCCGCAAGCGATCCGCCAGTTCAGGCAAAGGCAAGCCACGTGCGGCTGTGCCTTGCACACCATGCAGCACCGACACCGTCTCCAGCGCCAGCTGAAAGTCCCACCCCGGGCTGTCGCCGCGCCGCGCCACCCCCGCCAGCAGGCTGGGCAAATACGCCACCACCACCGCCCCCAGTAGCACCACTACCCAGGCCAGGTACATCCAGAGCATGAGAATCGGCAAGATGGCAAACGCGCCGTACACCACGGAATAGGTGGGTACCGAGGCCAAATACCAGCTCAACACCTGTTGCCCCAGCCGCAGGCCGGTGGCCACAAACACGCCACCCACCAAGGCATGCGACCACCGCACCGTGGTGTTGGGCACATGGCGATACAGCGCCGCCGTCCCCAACACCATCAGCGTCCAGCGCAAACCGTCCAGCAACCAGGCGCGTGCGCCCGGGGCATCTCCCATCACCCCCTGCGACAGGGCCAACGCAGTCGACGTCAGGGTCAACAGCAGGGCCAGCAGCAAAGGGCCCAGCGTGAGCACCGCCCAATACACCAGAATGCGGCGGGCCAATGGGCGCGGGCGCCGCACCCGCCAAATGTCGTTGAGCTTGCGGTCGATGGTGAGAATCAGCGCCAGCGCTGTGATCAGCAGCACCAGCGCGCCCACCCAGCCGATCTCGCCCGCCTTGCTGGCGAACTGATTGAGGTACTCCATGACCTGGCTGGCAATATTCGGTGGCACCAGGCTCTGCACCAACCAGCGCTGCAACACCGCTTCGAGCCGGGCAAACATGGGAAAGGCGCTGAACACCGCCAAGGTCACACTGAACAGCGGCACCAGCGCAATCAGGGTGGTAAACGTCAGACTGCTGGCGGTCAGGCCCAGGCGGTCTTCGCGAAAGCGCTCGCGCAAGGTGATGGCGGTGTTGCGCCAGGGAAAGGCCCTGGCGTCCCGCCAAAGCTGGACGGCCAGCGCGGGCAAGCCTTGCAAACGTTGGGAAACAGACATCCCGGTATCATGCCACCCGCCCTTCCCCGCCTTTTGACTGTTGTGCCAACCACCATGCCCCACGCCGTATCTCCCACCGCACCCATGGCCGCCGTTGACTTCACCCGGCGGCTGGCCGTGGGCAGCTTGCTGGCACTGATTGCCCTGTGCCTGGCCTGGGAGCTGTGGCTCGCGCCCCTGCGCCCGGGCGGCTCGTGGCTGGTGCTCAAAGCGCTGCCGCTGACCATCCCGCTGGCCGGTTTGTTGAAAAACCGCATGTACACCTACCGCTGGCTCAGCTTGCTGATTTGGGTGTATTTCACCGAAGGCGTGGTGCGCGCCACCAGCGATCAAGGCCTGAGCGCCTGGCTGGCTGGCATTGAGGTGCTGTTGTGCACCTTGTTGTTTGTGGCCTGCGCCCTGCATGTGCGCATTCGCCTCAAGGCCGCTGGCAAAGAGGCCATTGCCGCCGACGCCGCCGCCAGCGCGCGCGAACGCCAACTGCCGGCCGACCCCACCCCGCCCCAGGCATGAGCGAGGCCACCGCCCTGCTGCAGCGCCTGCGCGCCGCCGTGGGCGAGGCCCATGTGTTGACCCGCGCCACCCAGGGCGACTTGTCGGCCTTTGAACGCGACTGGCGCGGGCGCGCCCACGGCCACGCGCTGGCGGTGGCACTGCCAAGCAGCACGGCCGAAGTGGCGGCGGTGATGCAGGCCTGCGCAGCGCACGGTGCGTCGCTGGTGCCCCAGGGCGGCAACACCGGATTGGTGGTGGGCTCGGTGCCCGATGCCAGCGGGCAGCAGGTGTTGCTCAGCCTCAAGCGCCTGCAGCGCATCCGCGCGCTCGACGCCGACAACCTCACCCTCACCGCCGAAGCCGGCTGTGTGCTGCACACCGTGCAAGAACACGCCGCAGCGGCGGGCCTGCTGTTTCCGCTCAGCCTGGCGGCCGAGGGCAGCTGCACCATCGGTGGCAACTTGGCCACCAACGCCGGCGGCACCCAGGTGCTGCGCTACGGCAACGCCCGCGATCTGTGCCTGGGGCTCGAGGTCGTGACCGCGCAGGGCGATGTGTGGCATGGCCTG
>CAMBOY010000087.1 GCA_945869245.1 Hydrogenophaga intermedia | reverse complement strand
ATGCCGGATATACGACTGCAGGTGCACTACCCATAGGTCCCCAATCGATCAGGCTCTTGCCGTTGAGGGGGAGTCCATATAAGGGGTTGAACTAAACCGCTGACGCGGTGGTTGGCACTCTGGTGCTGCCACCGCGTTTTGCATTGGGGTTGTGGCCTTGACAGCGTGAGTTCAAAGCTCAGTCTTGAAGGCGGGAATGTTCCCGACTTCAAGGAGAAGGCAATGACCCCGCTTCGACAACGCATGCTCGATGCCCTGGTGTTGCGCGGCATGGCGCAGCGCACGCAGGAGGCCTACACCGAGGCCATCGCGCGCCTGGCGCGTCACTACCGGCGCAGCCCGGACACCCTCAGCGCTCAAGAGGTGCAGGCTTGGCTGCTGCACCAGTTGCAAGACAAGCACCTCTCGCGCTCCAGCGTCAACCAGTACGCCAGCGCCTGCCGCTTTCTGTACGGGAGCGTGCTGGGCCTGGACGGCAAGGACTTCGAGATACCGCTGGCGCCAGCGCCCCAGCGCTTGCCCGAGATCCTCTCGCGCCACGAGCTGGCCCGCCTGTTTGCCGTGGCCCGGCATGTCAAGTCGCGCACCTTTTTGATGACCGCCTACGGCACGGGACTGCGCCTGTCCGAGCTGTGCCACCTGCGTGTGCGCGACATCGACAGCGCCGCCGACCGCATGTGCATCCGTGTCGAACAAGGCAAGGGCGGCAAAGACCGCTATGTGCCGCTGGCGCCCGATGTGCTGGAGCTGCTGCGCGCGTGGTGGCAAGTGGGGCGACCCCGGCAGTGGCTGTTCGTGGCGCAAAGCGACCCTGGCCAGCCGCTGCAGCCCGAGAGCGCCCAGCGCTGGTACCGCGCGGCCTGCGCACACGCGGGTATCACCAAACGCGGGGGCATCCACACCCTGCGCCACTGCTGGGCCACGCACCTGCTCGAAGCCGGGGTGGACCTGCACAGCCTCTCGCAGTGGCTGGGCCACAGCCAGGTGAGCACCACCACGCGCTACCTGCACCTGGCCAGCCCGCACGCGCCCGATGGCGCGCGCAGCCAGCCGCTGGCGCTCTTGAGCCAGTTGGTGCCGAGCAGCCGCCAGTGAAGCGGCCGTGGGCACCACACTGGCCCAGGTGCTGCAGTACTTCGGGCCACAGTACCTCAGCGAGCATGGCCTGAGCACACCCCAGGCGAAGGCCTGGCGCGCCATCGTGGCCTGCCGCACGGCAGCGCTGGGTGGCCAGCAACTGGTCTGCGATGGTTGCGGGGCGCCGCAGTGGCGCTGGCATTCGTGCCGCAACCGGCATTGCCCGCAGTGCCAGAGCCGCGCGCGCGAGGCCTGGCGCAGCGCGCGGTTGGCCGAGCTGCTGAACGTGCCCTACAGCCACCTGGTCTTCACGCTGCCACACTCACTCAACGCGCTGGCCGGTGCGCACCCGCGCTGGATCTACGACACGCTGATGCAGTGCACGGCCGCCACGCTCAGCGAGTTTGCGGCCAACCCGCGCTGGCTCGGGGGCACGGGCGCCTTCACGCTGGTGCTGCACACCTGGACGCAAGACCTGCGTCGCCACCTGCATGTGCATGCGCTCATGGCCTGTTGGGCCTTGCAGTGCGAAGGGCAGGGTAGCAGCCAGTGGGTGCCACCCAAGCGATCCCCGCACTTCCTGTTCCCGGTCCAGGCCTTGTCCAGGGTGTTTCGGGGAAAGTTCCTGCAGGCGCTCCATCATGCAGAACAATCAGGCGCACTCCCGCGCGATCCGGCGCAGACACCTGCTGATCGCCGCCAGCGGCTGGCCGCGTTGCGCCGGCACGATTGGGTGGTCTACGCCAAGACCCCGATGGCTGGGCCGGCGTCGGTGCTGGACTACCTCAGCCGCTACACGCACCGCACAGCGGTGGGCAACGAGCGCTTGGCTGGTATCGAAGGGGATGCGGTGCGCCTGCGTGTGCGGGCCAACGACCAGGGCGGCAAACGGGTGGTGCGCATCGCCGGGGACGAGTTCATCGGCCGCTTGCTGCAACATGTGCTGCCCTCGGGCTTCAAGCGCATCCGACACTACGGGCTGCTGGCGCCAGCGCTCAAGAGCGAGCGCCTGAGCCAGGCCAGAGCGCTGCTGCAGATGCCTCAACCCAGTCCCCAGGCTGTTGAGGACGCGCAGGCCTTCATGCTGCGGGTAGCGGCGCTGGCGATCGACATCTGTGCGCATTGCAAAACGGGGCGGCTGCGCCTGGTGCAACTGCTGGCGCCGCTGCGCAGCACAGTGCCCGAGACCCATCGGGCAACGACCTGTCGGGGGCCGCCGTGAGAGCCGCTGGGCCGCATCAGAAGACCGCTGGATGGCCACGACGCAGTGGCCATGGGCGGCCCTGTGCGCGGCAACCTGAGGGGGCGACAGAAGGCGCCAGCAGACCCTGCCAAGGCCTCAGAAGGCGGGCGGTTGACGCCCAAAACCAACGCTTGCATGTGGCGCTCGCCACACACAGGCAGCGTTCATCAGAGTGTGGGATTGCCCGAGTCGGCGGTTGAAACTTACACTGCCCATTCAGAAGAACACACACCGCCACCTCGCGCGGTTCAGCTCAACAAGGTTTATCAGCCGCAAAGGGAGGACCATGCTCAATTCACACGCCACTTCGCGGCTGATAAACGCTGATCGTTAGGCATCAGCTAGCGGCCTTCGAATGCACGGCGTGCCTATTCAAGAAGATAGCCACCGTCGATGTACCAATCACTCGCAGCAAGAGCCTGATAGAGCGCCGTCTTCCACGAGTTCCTGAACAGTTCCCTTTCGCCCGACGCGACGACGGTGAGATGCTGCGCGACGGCGCCCCGGCCCGCACGCGCATGAAGTTCCTTAAGGGTGAATCTCAGGGCTCCTAGTTCTGTAGCCGCCTCTACTGCGAATCTCGCCTTTAAGTCAAAACCGGCGAAGTGTCGCTCGACACGTTTACGCAACGCTTTGTCCCAGCCAGCGGGAGGCTCGGCCCGGTATTCCAGCGTTAGCGGCGTCGTCTGGAGCACAGTCGCGAACAGCCACTGTTCCATCGATAACTGCTCACTTTCAAAGTACGGGTGGATAGTCTGTTCGTTCGCCGATTTTGCGCGAATGCTTCCTTTGCCGTGATTGCAATCCTTGCAGGCTGGGACAAGATTCGCCGGAACGATCGAAAGCCAAAGATACTGAGCTTTAGTAAGGAAATGATCTAACGTAGTAGCTCGCCCGAAACCGCAGAAGGGACACTTGCGTTGCGGTGAACTGATGATCAGTTGGTCGTAGTACCGGCGAGCCGACTTGGTGGAGGGAACCATTTGTTCAGTATAGAGGCTCCTGACGTCGTCCTTTGTCAACCTACCGAATAGAACCGCGTCGCCCCGCTCGTTTGACGGCGCGAGTTGATAGAGCATATGGTTCTGCGCGGCGCTCAAGTAATCTGACTCCGCACTGACGAATTTGCTCTTGGCTTTGCTGAAGTCTGTCCGCCTGCCGGCGTTCCCGATACTGCGAATGCAATCTTCAAAGACAGTGGAAGTCGTAAAGGCAGGAAGTTTCAGGTTTCTCAAAGATCTTCCTCCGCATCCGCCGCTGTCGACCGAGACCCGATCATTGCGCGCAGCAGGGCTTGCGCCTCGAAGCCCAGGCGCCCCTGGTACTCGTCGACAATTTCGTCAAATGACCTACCCCGCTCCACGGCCTGTCGGAGCATGTCATGAAATCCCGATCTGGTGACCTCTAATCCGAAGATCTCCCGGGTAAGAACGCCAACGTTCTCGCCGAACGTCTCTAGTTGGGGCCGCGCAGTTGTACCTTCGGCTCTAGAACGCTCCATCAGCCACACGCAGGACCGCGGAACTTCCTGAACCACAACTGGCGAATGCGTCGCGATGATTGCCACACCATTTCTATCGGTCAAAAGATCTGAAAGTGCGCGGGTAAATGCCGACAGTAACGGAGGGTGTAGGTGGCTTTCTGGCTCGTCCATCAGTACTAGAGTCTTTTCATCGACCGTGTCGACGAGTCTGGTCATTGTTAGCAAGACAATGGCATGCCCGGAACTCATTCGCTTAAACAGGCTTCTTGCGTGCTTTCTGACCTCGACGTCATCATCGGACCCCACGAGCGAGGCCAACCCCATTTCCGAGAAGTTGTCGTCCGACTCTAGGCGCCTAATTGCGGATAGCCATCGTGCCCTTTTCGCATCTACGCTGAAACAGGAATGAAGGCTATCGAGGAAGTCGCGACACAGGTTGCTGTGAGTTTTCAAGCTAACAGCCTCGGCAACTGAGGCCATTGCGTTCTTCATTCCCACGTAGAAGTACGCAACACCATCGCTACGATTAGGTCTATCCTTTAGCGGTCTGAATGGATCGAAAGCACTAAATGAGACGGACACAACTGCGCTAAAGAAGTCTTCGGGTAGTTCGTGTTCATCAAAATTGCCACGAGCGAAAAATTCTCCCGGCCCGGCTTCGTCTGTGTTCCTCTGAACGATGGACCGAATCATATTATTCAATAGAGTAGTTTTCCCCACTCCATTTCTTCCGATCAGGACGTGTACATTAGTGGGTGGCTTAGATTCGGGTACAACACTGAAAGTAAGCTCGATCTTTGCTGTCTTCGCTGTCCCAGGATCGCGGTAGGAGAAATTGAACTCGGTAAGTGGTGCGCCGCCGTTCAAAACACGTTTGAACTGTCCATGTATGGTAGACAGGCGGATGCCTCGGGTAAGGGACGTTTGAAAAACATCCTCCGACTCTACGTCGCTAAGTAGATCTGGGTCGTGCACGACATCTCGCAAGGCCGTCAGCAGATCCATTCCGAACGCAGCGCTTAGTTCGTTGCGGATCGCTTTGTAATACTCGACATCCTGCCCGAGTGAAAAGTACCTCTCTGGCAATCCCTCGAGAGGAAGTGTCAGAGACTCCGACGTCCGGCCATGCGGCTGACCTTGGAAGCCGATCTTCAGCGAGCCGCATTCGACCTTCTTGCCGGTCTCGTCGAAGACAGTTAGGGAGAACAGCGTCTTGAACGAATAGTCGTCCCAGTTGTCCGTATCTAGAACGGCAAGGCACTTCGGTGAAGTGCTCTTGGCAATGGCGCTGGACGAGTAAACGATGCGGATCGGGGGTGACATGGAGTCGCCAGACTGTTGTTGAACTGGTTTGGAGGCTGGGCTCCGCAGAGTCTACCGGACGGAGATCGAAGCCGGGCAGTTCCCCGGGGCGCAGGAGGATGCGGCGATCGACCTCTGATGCCTAACGAATGAAAGGGACTTCCCCGTCCCGGGTGATCCGCGCAGTTGCGGTGTACGGCATCGAGGTGCCACGATGGGAAGTGCGATCTCTCATCAACTCACTCGTGGTGTGGAAGGGGAAGACCATGACCACCATTGTCACCATCGGAATCGATCTCGCCAAGAACGTCTTTGCTGTTCATGGTGTGGATGTCACAGACAAGTCCGCTCTGGTTCGTTCCACCGTGCCCCGGGTGCGCTTTTTCACCGCTGCGCCCGCACCCCTTGCAGGGTGGCCTGCCATTCGGGCCAACGGTGCACCGTCCAGCGGCGCCAGCTGGCCCAACGCGGTCAGCGCCAAGATGCGTTGCTCTAACCAGTCGGCGTCAAAGCCCGCCCACTCGCCCGCCACCGAGCGCAGATTGGCGCTGCAGACTGGGTACACCTCGTGCACCAAGATGTCTTCCAGCTCGGCCAGGGAATACGGCGAGCGGGCCAGCTCGCTCACGCGCCAGGCGCGCGACAGCGCCGTGTCGGTGTCCAGAAACATGTCCGACAGAGCCAGCCAGACGCGGCGGCGTTCGGCGATGTCGGCGTGCATGGGGTGTGCGCGGCTGCGGCGCGCTGTTCATAACCTGACGGGGATGCCCCGCTCGGCCATGCGCTGTTTGGCCTGCCCCACGGTGTATTCGCCGTAGTGAAAGATGCTGGCGGCCAGCACCGCGTCGGCGCCGCCTTGCTGCACGCCGTCGGCCAGGTGGTCGAGGTTGCCGACACCGCCCGAGGCGATCACCGGCACGTCCACCGCGTCGGCCACGGCGCGGGTGAGTGCCAGGTCAAAGCCGGCTTTGGTGCCGTCGCGGTCCATGCTGGTGAGCAAAATTTCGCCCGCGCCGTAGTCGGCCATTTGGGCCGCCCAGCGCACGGCGTCCAGGCCCACGTTTTTGCGGCCGCCGTGGCTGTACACGTCCCAGCCGGGGCCCACGGGCTGGCCGTTGGCGCCGGAGCGTTGTTCGTCTTCGGCGCTGCGGCGTTTGGCGTCGATGGCCACCACAATGCACTGGGCGCCGTATTTGTCGGACGCTTCGCGGATGACGTTCGGGTTGGCAATGGCGGCCGAGTTGAAGCTGGTTTTGTCGGCGCCGGCGTTGAGCAGGCGGCGCACGTCTTCCACCGTGCGCACACCGCCACCGACGGTCAGTGGAATGAACACTTGTGACGCCACGGCTTCGATGATGGGCAGGATCAGGTCGCGCCCGTCGCTGGTGGCGGTGATGTCCAGAAAGGTCAGTTCGTCGGCGCCTTGTTGGTTGTAACGCGCGGCGATTTCCACCGGGTCACCGGCGTCGCGCAGCTCCATAAAGTTGACGCCTTTGACCACGCGACCACCGGTCACGTCCAGACAGGGAATGATGCGTTTGGCTAGCATGGGGTGATTGTCGCAGGATTGCCTGCGGCCCCCGGTGGTTCACAGCAGCTGCAAGCGCTGCCAGCCGGCCCAGCGCGCACCGGGCGCCAGGGTGAGCGGCTGCAGGGCCTGGGCCGCTTCCACACACACCATGTGGCGCTCGTCGCCAGCGGGCATATCGGGAAGGGCCGCGCATTTGGCGGGGCCGGGGTTCCAGACCACAGTGTCGGACCAGCCGCCTTGGGTGATGCGCAGGCGCCGTGGGCCGTCGCTGAGCGTGAGCGGCCCGCCACACGGGTCGATGCGGTCAATTTCACCGACCACACAGCCGTCGGCGGGCGGGTGGTTGGGGGTTTTGGCCACCGAGTCCCAGCCCGGCGCATCGGCGCCCCAGCCGCCCAGGCGGGCGTGCTGCACATCAGCCAGCCGCAGGTAGGTGTGCAGGGCGCCGGTGGCGGCCCAGGGCGCTGTGGCTTGCGACGCGACCTGCAGCCCGATGTGCAGCGCACCGGGCGACAAGGACACGGTCAGCGCCAGGCTGTGCGCGGGCGCGCTGGCGTCGGCGCTGTGCTGCAAGCGCCAGGTTTGCGAGAGGGTGACACCGCCGTGGTGCGGGGCGTCGGGCGACCACAGGCGCTGGCGCGCCCAGCCGTGTTTGGTGCCCGGCCCCCGCTCGGCAAACTGGGGCCAGCACACCGGCACACCGCCGCGAATGGCGGCTTGGCCGTCCAGCAGCGCGGTGGGGCTCAGGTAAAGCTGCTCAGTGCCCTGCACCGTCCACGACAGCACATGGGCGCCCCAGTCGGCCACCAGCGCGCTGTCGCCGTTGGGCAATGTGAGGCGGTGGCAAGTCAGGTCGCCGAGTGTGTGCGCCTGCTGCATGGCGCGCTGTGCTCAGCCGTTGAGTTCGTCGGCAAGTTGTTGGGCGGCTTCAAAGTCCAGGTCGCCGCTGTAGATGGAGCGGCCGCAGATCACGCCCTCCACACCTTCGCTCTCGACGGCGCACAAGGCGCGGATGTCGTCCATATTGGACAAGCCACCCGAGGCGATGACCGGGATCGACAGCGCTTGCGCCAGCTTGACGGTGGCGTCGATGTTGATGCCGCTGAGCATGCCGTCGCGGCCAATGTCGGTGTAGATGATGGATTCGACGCCGTAGTCTTCGAATTTTTTGCCGAGGTCGACCACTTCGTGGCCGGTGAGCTTGCTCCAGCCGTCGGTGGCGACTTTGCCATCTTTGGCATCGAGCCCGACGATGATGTGGCCGCCAAAGGCGGTGCAGGCGTCTTGCAAAAAGCCGGGGTTCTTGACCGCAGCGGTGCCGATGATCACGTAGCGCAAGCCGGCGTCCAGATAGCGCTCGATGGTGTCGAGATCGCGAATGCCGCCGCCGAGCTGCACATCGACTTCGTGGCCCACTTCTTTGAGGATGGCGCGGATGGCGGCCTCGTTTTTGGGCTTGCCTGCGAAGGCACCGTTGAGGTCCACCAGGTGCACGCGGCGCGCGCCTTTGTTGACCCAGTTGCGGGCCATGGCGGCCGGGTCTTCACCAAACACGGTGGATTGGTCCATATCGCCTTGCTTGAGGCGAACACACTGGCCGTCTTTGAGATCAATGGCGGGAATCAGCAGCATGGTGAATGGCGCACAAAGGCGTCTTAAGGGTTCCAGGTGAGAAAGTTCCGATACAGCGCCAGGCCTTGGTCGGCGCTTTTTTCGGGGTGAAACTGGGTAGCAAAGATGTTATCGCGGGCCAGCGCGCAGGCAAAGCGCCCGCCGTAATCGGTTTGCCCGGCCACATGGGCGGCGTTGGCGGGGCTGGCGTAGAAGCTGTGCACAAAATAGAAATACGCGCCGTCGGCCACACCGGCCCACACCGGGTGCGAGGGGCCGTCGCCCAGGGCGTGGAACACGCGGTTCCAGCCCATTTGGGGCACTTTGTAGCGGCTGCCATCGGGCTGGGTGCGGCCGGCCAGGTCAAAGCGCTTCACCTCGCCAGGCAGCAGATTCAGGCCCGGGGTGTCGCCCTCTTCGCTGTGGGTCAGCAGCATTTGCATGCCCACACACACGCCAAACAAGGGCTTGTGCGCGGCGGCGTGCAGCACCGCGTCTTGCAGGCCCGAGGCCGCGAGTTCGCGCATGCAGTCGGCGATGTGCCCTTGGCCGGGCAGCACCACGCGGTGGGCGTCGCGCACCGCTTGGGCCGACTGGGTGACCACCACCCGCACATCGGTGCCGACGGCGGCGTGCACCACCGCTTGCGACACCGAGCGCAGATTGCCACTGCCGTAGTCCACCACGGCGACGGTGTGTGGGCTCATGGGCGCACCTTCACAAAGAGCCTTTGGTGGACGGGATGACGCCGGCCGAGCGCGGGTCGAGTTCCAGCGCGGCGCGCAGGGCGCGGGCAAAGGCCTTGAAAATGGTTTCGCACTGGTGGTGGGCGTTGTGGCCTTTGAGGTTGTCGATGTGCAGCGTCACACCGGCGTGGTTCACAAAGCCTTGGAAGAATTCAAACACCAACTGGGTGTCGAGCGCGCCGATCATGCCGGCGGTGAAGCTCACGTCCATGTGTAGGCCGGGGCGGCCGCTGAAGTCGATGACGACACGGCTCAGGGCTTCGTCCAGCGGCACATAGGCGTGGCCGTAGCGGCGAATGCCTTTTTTGTCGCCCACGGCTTTGGCAAAGGCCTGACCCAGGGTGATGCCGATGTCTTCGACCGTGTGGTGGCCGTCGATGTGCAGGTCGCCTTCGCACTGGATGTCGAGGTCGATCAGGCCGTGGCGGGCGATCTGATCGATCATGTGGTCCAGAAAACCGATGCCGGTGGACAGCTGGGACTGGCCGGTGCCGTCAAGGTTGACGGCCACGCGGATGTTCGTCTCGGCGGTTTGGCGGGTGACGTCGGCGGTGCGGTTCAGGACTGGGCTCATAGCGAGACTTTCAGTGCGGCAAGCAGTTGGTCGTTGTCGGCGGGTGTGCCCACCGTCAGGCGCAGGCAGTTGGCCAGCAATGGGTGCATTTTAGAAATGTTCTTGACCAACACCTGGTGCGCCTTGAGCCCGTCAAAGGCTTTGGCCGCATCGGGCACACGCACCAGAATCATGTTGGCCTCGCTGGGGAAGGCTTGCACGCCGGGCAGAGCCGCCAGCGCTTGCAACAAACGGGTGCGCTCTGCGCGCAGGGTGGCGGCCTGCTGCGCGAACACATCGGCATGCTCCAGCGCGAACAGTGCGCACTCGTAGTTGAGCACGCTGATGTTGTAGGGCGGGCGCACCTTGTCGATCTCGGCAATCAGCGCCTGGGGGCCGATCATGTAGCCCAGCCGCACACCGGCCAGGCCGAACTTGGAGAGCGTGCGCATGAGCAGCACATGCTCATGCTTCGCGAGGCGGTCGATGTAGCTGCGGCTGGCAAAGGGCTGGTAGGCCTCGTCCATGACCACCAAGCCGCCTTGGGCGCCCTGGGCTTGGACGATCTTGTCGATCACCGCGTCGTCCCACAGGTTGCCGGTGGGGTTGTTCGGGTAGGCCAGGTACACGACGGACGGGCGGTGCTGGGCAATCGCCGCGAGCATGGCGGCTTCGTCGAGTGCAAAGTCGGCGGTCAGCGGCACGCCGTGGAAGGCCAGGCCCTGCAGTTGCGCGCTCATGGCGTACATCACAAAGCCAGGCACGGGGGCCAGGATGGATGCGCCGGGCACGTCACAGGCCATGGCGAGCAGAGAAATCAGCTCGTCCGAGCCGTTGCCCAGCATGATGTCGTGGCCGGCGGGCATGCCGGCGTGGTGCGCGAGTGCGGCGCGCAAATCGTTGACCCGACCGTCGGGGTAGCGGTTGAGCGCGAGCCGGCCCAAGCGCTCACCCAAGGCCTGCTGCAGCTCGGGCGGCAGGCTGAAGGGGTTTTCCATCGCGTCGAGCTTGAGCATGCCGGCCGAGTCCTGGATGGCGTAGGCGTGCATGGACTGCACGTCCTGGCGGATGCGTTGCATCAGGGTCGGGTTCACGCTCATGTCGGCTCTCGCATTGGGGGCACCGGGTTCAGGCGCAGCTCGGCGGCGCGGGCGTGGGCCTGCAGGCCTTCGCCATAGGCCAGCTCAGCGGCGATGCGGCCCAGGGGCTGGGCGCCGGCTTGGCTCACTTCAATGAGGCTGCTGCGCT
>CAMBOY010000086.1 GCA_945869245.1 Hydrogenophaga intermedia | reverse complement strand
GGATCATCTGCGTTTCCAGCGCATCCTTGCCTTCGGCGGCCTGGCCAAAGGCGATCAGCCGCTCGGTGTCCAGGCGGCTGTAGGTGTTGCCCTCCAGTTGCGACGAGGCCCAAGACAGGTCGATCAGCAAGCGGTTGAGCATGTCCCGGGCAAAGGTGCCGGCGGGGGTTTGCGCGGCGGGCGAGCGGCCCATGGCGTGCAGCTGCTCGCGCAAGTCCAGCGGCAGGTACGCCGTGTGATTGGGCTGGTATTGCTCTAAGAACGACGGCCGGTAAGCCACCGGGCGGCGCTGGTGGCGCGGCTGGGTGACGTAGGCGCGGACTTCGGCCCCCGGCGCCGACACGGGCATGTCATCGGCCGGTGCGGCGGTGCGCCAGGTGGCCTCGGGCTCTTGTGCGCTGATGGCGGCGGATGAGCGGTGGCGGTAGCGCGCCGTGCGGCGATCGCCCAGCATTTCGATGCGGTCTTGTGCAACCAGCAAAGCCAAGCGCCGCTGCAAGGTGCGGCGGTGCAGCGGGGTGCCCAGCTGCTGCGCGAGCGCGTCAATGCCAACGCCCTCGGGGGCGGTGACTATGAGTTCGACCAGACGGTCCAGCTCTGGGGTGGGGGTGAGGCGTGGCATGCGGCGGGCTTCTGAGTTTGCGACAGAACACTGTCGCAAATCATCTTATGCGACACACGAAGTGTCGTAAAGCCCTGTTTTGCGCCAATCACCACTTCATGAACGGCGGCGGCGACAGGGGATGCTGGCGAAACCACTGTCCCGCCGAACGCATGAGCATCTTGTGAAACCCCGCGTTCGGGAATGCCGCCTTCACCTCCCGCACGAACGCAGCAGATAAGCCCTGGCGCAGCCAGCCCATGGAAAAGTCCACCAGGTCGCCGCGCCGGAAAGCCTCCACCAGCGGAAATTTCGAGTCCTTGAAGGGGGTCAGCTTGTGGTGTTCGTCGATCATCAGGCCCACTTCTTCTGACCAGTTCGTCAAGCCCTGCCCTTCCAGGTAACGCAGCGCCAGCGCCTTGGAGGGCGGCAGGTAGTCCACGGTGTGGTCGCTCCAGATGCCAATGTCGTGGTGCGCGGCGGCGATCACCAGTTTTTGCTTGTCCTGTTCATCGCAAGGGCGCAAAGCCAGCGTGAAATGGATCATGCGGTAACAATGGTTCTTGTATCCCTCGCTGTCGGCACCCATCGCGGGCGCCCAAGGGGCCAAAATGTCTTCCAGCAAGTCGATGCGCGTTTCGATGTTCACCAAAGGTTCCTTTTCCCAAAGCCGCGCATTGTCCGAAACCGCAGGGGTATTTGTCCTTGCATCTGCCCCGAAATACCAAGCCTCCGCTTTCAATCTGTAAATCATGGACAAAGTCGACCGCGCCATCCTGGATGTGCTGCGCCAGCAGGCCCGCATGAGCTGGCAAGACATCGGGCGGCGCGTACACCTCTCGGGCCAGGCCGTAGCCATGCGGGTGCAGCGCTTGCAAGACGAAGGCGTCATCACTGGCTTTCACGCCCACATTGCTGCGCCGGGCCGATGTCTGGTCACGGTGTTCATGAACAGCACGCGCTTTGATGACTTCGAGCGCTTTATTCGAGCGGCGCCAGAGGTCGTAGAAGCCAGCAAAACCGCCGGGGAGGGCTGTTACCACTTGGTAGTCGAGCCCGAAGAGACGGCGCATTTGGACGTGTTTTTGACCTCTTTGTTGACCTACGGCACTTACCGCGTGCATTCGGTGGTGCGGAACATCAAATAAATCGCTTGGCCTAGTTTCTGCAGCTGACTGGCCTCCCGCCAGCCGTGCCAGCCTGAAGTTAGCGAAGTCCGTCAACCAGCACGGTGACGGACTTCGATTTGCAAATATTCTGAGAACCTACAAAGTCACACGTCGATATTGCCCGCCCGCAGGGCGTTGCTTTCAATGAAATCGCGCCGGGGTTCCACCTCGTCGCCCATCAGCATGGTGAACACGCGGTCGGCTTCAATGGCGTCGTCGATCTGCACGCGCAGCAGGCGGCGCACGGTCGGGTCCATGGTGGTTTCCCAGAGCTGCTCGGGGTTCATTTCGCCCAGGCCCTTGTAGCGCTGGCGGGCGGTGGTGCGTTCGGCTTCGCCAATGAGCCAGCGCATGGCCTGGCGGAAGTCGCCCACTTTTTCTTCTTTTTGCTTCTCGCCTTCGCCGCGCAGCACCTTGGCGCCGTCGCCCAGCAGGCCACGGAAGGTGTCGGCCGCGTGGGCCAGGGCGGCGTAGTCGGCGCCATGCACAAAGTCTTGGGTGATCAGGCTGCTCTTGACGTTGCCGTGGTGGCGGCGGCTGATGCGCAGCACCGGTTTGTCGGTGCGCAGGTCGAATTCGCCAGCCACTTCAGCGGGCACGCCGGTGGTGTTGAGTTCGCGCAGCTTGGCCTGCAAGGCGGCGGCGCTGGCTTGGGCTTGTTCCACGGTGTCGAGCTGCACCGCCACACCGTCGGCCATGGCACGCAGGGCTTCGCCGTCCATGAAGTTGGACAGGCGGGCGATGACACTTTCGGCCACCTGGTGCTTGCGCGCCAGCTCGGCCAGGGTGTCGCCCTCGAGCACGGTGTTGGCCACGCCACCGGTGTGCACCTTGGCGCCGTTGAGGGCGATACGCAGCAAAAAGCTGTCGAGCGCCGAGGCGTCTTTGAGGTACAGCTCTTCTTTGCCGTTCTTGACCTTGTAGAGCGGCGGCTGCGCGATGTAGATGTGGCCACGCTCCACCAGCTCGGGCATTTGGCGGTAGAAGAAGGTCAGCAGCAGGGTGCGGATGTGGGCGCCGTCGACGTCGGCGTCGGTCATGATGATGATGCGGTGGTAGCGCAGCTTGGCGACATCAAAGTCGTCTTTGCCGTCGCCACCGGTGCTGCTGGCTTTGCCGATGCCGGTGCCCAGCGCGGTGATGAGGGTGAGGATTTCGTTCGAGGTGAGCAGCTTTTCGTAGCGCGCTTTTTCCACGTTCAGGATCTTGCCGCGCAGCGGCAGAATGGCCTGGAATTTGCGGTCGCGGCCCTGCTTGGCCGAGCCGCCGGCGGAGTCGCCCTCGACGATGTAGATCTCGCACAGGGCCGGGTCTTTTTCCTGGCAGTCGGCCAGTTTGCCGGGCAGGCCCATGCCGTCGAGCACGCCTTTGCGGCGGGTCATCTCTCGGGCTTTGCGGGCTGCCTCACGCGCTTTTGCGGCTTCCACAATCTTGCCGCAGATGATCTTGGCGTCGTTGGGCTTTTCCTGCAGGTAGTCGGTGAGCAGGCGGGCCACCACGTCTTCCACCGGGCCGCGCACTTCGCTCGACACCAGCTTGTCTTTGGTCTGGCTGCTGAATTTGGGTTCGGGCACCTTGACCGAGAGCACGCAGCACAGGCCTTCGCGCATGTCGTCGCCGGTGACTTCGACCTTGGCTTTTTTGGCCAGGTCGTTTTCTTCGATGTATTTGTTGATGACGCGGGTCATGGCCGCGCGCAGGCCGGTCAGGTGGGTGCCGCCGTCGCGCTGCGGAATGTTGTTGGTGAAGCAGAGCACCTGCTCGTTGTAGCCGCTGTTCCACTGCATGGCCACCTCAACACCGATGTTGGTGCCTTGGTCGCTTTGGCGGTCGCCGATGGCGTGGAAGCAGTTCGGGTGCAGTACCTGCTTGCCCTTGTTGATGAACTCCACAAAGCCCTTGACGCCGCCGGCACCGGAGAAGTCGTCTTCTTTGCCGCTGCGCTCGTCCTTCAGGCGGATGCGCACGCCGTTGTTGAGGAACGAGAGTTCGCGCAGTCGCTTGGCCAGGATGTCGTAGTGGAAGTCGTTGTTCTCTTTGAAGATCTCGGTGTCGGGCAGAAAGTGCACCTCGGTGCCGCGCTTCTCGGTGGCGCCGGCGACCTTCATGGGCGAGACTTCCACGCCGTCGCGCATCTCAACGATGCGGTTTTGCACAAAGCCGCGCGCAAACTCGATCTGGTGCACCTGGCCTTCGCGGCGCACCGTCAGGCGCAGCCACACGGACAGCGCGTTCACGCAGCTCACGCCCACGCCGTGCAGACCGCCCGAGACTTTGTAGCTGTTCTGGTTGAACTTGCCGCCGGCGTGCAATTCGGTCAGCGCGATTTCAGCGGCCGAGCGCTTGGGCTCGTGCTTGTCGTCCATCTTCACGCCGGTGGGGATGCCGCGGCCGTTGTCGGTCACGGAAATCGAGTTGTCGGTGTGGATGGTGACCACGATGTCGTCGCAGTGGCCAGCCAGCGCTTCGTCGATGGAGTTGTCCACCACCTCAAACACCAGGTGGTGCAGGCCGGTGCCGTCGGACGTGTCGCCGATGTACATGCCCGGGCGCTTGCGCACCGCCTCCAGCCCTTCCAGGATCTGGATCGCACCCTCGCCATAGCCTTCGCTGGCGCCGGCTTGGTGGGCGTCGATGGTGGGCTGGAAGTTGGAGCTGTCGGCCCCGGCGGCGCCCGTGTTGACGGCGTCGGCGGCGGAATCGGCAGGCTTGTTGGCTTCGGACATGGTCAATTTCGCAATCTCTGAAAAACATCAAACCCGCACAGGCGGGTTACAGGCAAAGGTGGCGGAGCGAGGCTCTCTGGTCAAGGCCAGCGCGGATCCGGCTTCGCCGGTCCGCCGCTGGCGCCCCCTGGGGGGTGACGCCGCAGGCGGCGCGGGGGGTTAGATGCGCATCGGCATGACCACGTACTTGAACGCGTTGTTGTCGGGGTTGGTGATCAACGCCGAACTGTTGCCGTCGGCCAGTTCCACCCGCACCATCTCTTGGCCCATGTTCTGCAGGGCGTCGATCAGGTAGGTGACGTTGAAGCCGATTTCGATGCTGTCGCCTTGGTAGTCGATATCGAGTTCGTCGGCGGCTTCTTCTTGTTCGGCGTTGTTGGACGCCACGCGCAGGCTGCCGGGGTCGACGTTGAGGCGCACGCCCTTGAACTTTTCACTCGTCATGATGGCCGCGCGCTGCAGACAGGCCAGCAGGGGCTGGCGGCCCACGGTGACGATGTTCTTGTGGTTGCGCGGAATCACGCGGTTGTAGTCGGGGAACTTGCCCTCAACCAGCTTGGTGACGAACTCCATGCCGTCAAAGCTGAACTTGGCTTGGTTGGCGGCGAACTGCATCTCGATCGCGCCGTCTTTGTCGCTGAGCAGGCGCTGCAGCTCCAGCACAGTTTTGCGCGGCAGGATGACTTCTTGTTTGGGCACTTCCACATCGAGCGTGGCGCTGGCAAAGGCCAGGCGGTGGCCGTCGGTGGCCACCAGGCTCAGGCTGTTGCCTTCGGCCACAAACAAAATGCCGTTGAGGTAGTAACGGATGTCGTGCACCGCCATGGCAAACGAGACCTGGCCCAGCAGGCTTTTGAGCGTTTTCTGCGGCACGCTAAAGGCAGGGCCAAAGCTCGGCGCCTCTTGCACCAGCGGAAAGTCTTCGGCCGGCATGCTTTGCAGGGTGAAGCGGCTTTTGCCGCCTTTGAGAATGAGTTTGCCGCCGGTGTTTTCCAGGCTCACGGTCTGGTCGGCCGGCAGGGTGCGCAAGATGTCGATCATCTTGCGCGCGCCCAGGGTGGTGGCGAAGCTGCCGTCGTCGCCACCCAGCTCTGCCGTGGTGCGGATCTGGATTTCCAGGTCGCTGGTGGTCAGCTGCAGCTGCGAACCGGTTTTGCGCACCATCACGTTGGCCAGGATCGGCAGGGTGTGCCGCCGCTCGACGATGCCCGCCACCGATTGCAGCGCGGCCAGAACCTTGTCTTGCGTGGATTTGAAAACGATCATGTCAGGGTCTTTCGTCTCGTTGGCCGGGTGGCCGTGCATGGTTATTCAGGCAAAAACTTCCGTATTTTCACCGGTTTGGCCGGCACAGGCGCCAGGCAGCCGTGGAACCGGCTTCGCCGGGCCACTGGCTGCGTCCCCCCTCCCGCAGGAGAGGGGGAAGACGCGAAGCGGCGCAGGGGGAGTTCACATTCACCCCTTCAGGGTCTGCTCCAGCACATGCAGCTGCTGGTTCAGTTCGGTGTTGGTCTGGCGCTCGGCAGCGATTTTGCGCACCGCGTGCAGCACCGTGGTGTGGTCGCGCCCACCAAACAGCTCGCCAATCTCGGGCAGGCTTTTTTGGGTCAGCTCTTTGGCCAGAAACATGGCAATCTGGCGCGGCCGGGCGATGCTGGCCGGGCGCTTTTTGGAATACATGTCCGCGACCTTGATCTTGTAGAAATCGGCCACGGTTTTCTGGATGTTTTCCACCCCAATCTGCCGGTTCTGGATCGACAGCAGGTCGCGCAGCGCTTCGCGCGCGAGCTGGATGGAAATGTCTTTCTGGTTGAAGCGGCTGTAGGCCAGGATTTTGCGCAATGCGCCTTCGAGTTCGCGCACGTTGGAGCGCACGTTCTTGGCGACAAAAAACGCCACCTCTTCCGGCATGACGGCCTGTTCGCTCACCGCTTTGTTGATCAGAATCGCCACCCGCATTTCCAGCTCGGGCGGCTCAATCGCCACCGTCAGCCCGGAATCAAAGCGCGACACCAGCCGTTCGTGGATATCGGTCAGGCCCTTGGGATAGGTGTCGCTGGTGAGCACGATGTGGCTCTTTTTGGTCAGCAGCGCTTCGAAGGCGTTGAAGAATTCTTCTTGGGTGCGTTCTTTGTTGGCAAAGAACTGCACGTCGTCGATCAGCAGCAGATCGAGCGAGTGGTAGCGGTCTTTGAACTCGTCAAAGGCTTTGCGCTGGTAAGCCTTGACCACATCCGACACAAACTGCTCGGCGTGGATGTAGAGAACTTTGGCGTTGGGCTTGTCGGCGAGCAATTGGTTGCCAATGGCGTGCACCAAGTGGGTCTTGCCCAGGCCCACACCGCCGTAAATGAACAAGGGGTTGTACAGCTGCCCCAAGTTGCCCGCAATGTGCATGGCCGCAGCGCGTGCCATGCGGTTGGCCGAACCTTCCACCAGGGTGGCAAAGGTGAGTGCTGGGTTGAGTCGGCTGCGGTTGGGCTGGGCCGCCGCCGCCGGCTCGGCGGGCACCACGTCGGGCAGTTCGGCCAGCCAAGCTTCTTGCACCGGTTTTGCGCCAGACCCAGGCTTGGGGCCAATATCGCGCGGAGTGAGCGCCAACTCAATCAACACCGGCGCACCGTGTATCGCTTCGAGCAAAGCGGCGATGCGGCTGGCGTATTGGGCGCGCACCCAGTCCATTTTGAAGCGGTTGGCCACCGTCAGGGTGATCTTGCTGATATCGGGTGCCACGGTCACGCCGAGCGGCCTGATCCAGGTGTTGATCTGCTGCTCGGGGATGTCTTGGGCCAGCTGTTCGAGGCAGGCGGCCCACAGCGCTTCGCCTGCACTGGTGTCGGAAGTGGGGGATTGGCCCAGAGTCATGAGGCGCGAACTTGTTGTTGTGTGTCTTGTGGAAAAAGCTCCAGGCTGAGGCGGTATTGTAGCGGTGCCAGCCAAGTTATCCACAAGCCGGTGCAGCCTGCGGTGCGGCTTTTGTTGCGCGGGCGTGGGGCTGCACTTGCTGTGGCTGCGCGAAGTTTGCGATAATTGCGGGTTTCCCCGATTATTTCGAGAACCCATCATGAAGCGCACTTTCCAACCTTCCAAGATTCGCCGCGCCCGTACCCACGGTTTCCTGGTCCGCATGAAGACCCGTGGCGGCCGTGCCGTGATCAACGCCCGCCGCGCCAAGGGCCGCAAGCGTCTGGCTGTCTGAGTTCGGTGTCGGCCGAGCCGACAACGTCCGTGTCCATGGCGGTTCGCCGGCTCAAGACCCGGGTGCAGTTTCAGGCCGTGCTGGCTGGCGCCCCTGTGGCCAAAACACCGCACTTTGCTTTGCACCGCGCCGCGCTTCACAGCGCGCCCAGCGCGGTGTCTTTGTTTGCGCCTGGTGTGGCCCATGTGGGCGTGCTCACGCCCAAACGCTGGGCCAAGCGCGCGGTCACCCGCAACACCATGCGCCGCCAGATTTACGCGGTCGCGGCCGAACTGCAGACGCAATTGCCCCACGCCGCCTGGGTGGTGCGCTTGCGCACCGCGTTTGCGCGCGAGCAGTTTCCCAGCGCCACGTCTGAGGCGCTGAAAAAAGCCATTCGCGCCGAGTTGTTGGCGCTGTGGCAGCGCGCCATGGCCCGGGAGACCGCCAGTGCTTGACGCCCTGATCCGCCTGCCCCAGCGCCTGCTCATCGGTTTGGTCAAGGGCTATCGCCTACTGCTGAGCCCCTGGCTGGGCAGCGCCTGCCGTTTTGAGCCGACCTGCTCGGCCTATTCGCTGGGCGCTCTGCAGCGCCACGGCGCGGTGGTGGGAACTTATTTGACCTTGTACCGTCTGGTTCGGTGTCACCCCTGGTGCGCTGGCGGGTGCGACCCTGTGCCCGAGCAAGCGCCTCGCCTGTTCACCCGTTTGCCCGGCCTGTCTGCCGACCGGGCGGCTTCTCCTTCCCAAGAAAACACGCCGTCATGAACGACATTCGACGCTCCATCCTTTGGGTGATCTTTGGCTTTTCCTTGATCCTGATCTGGGACCGCTGGCAAATCCACAACGGCAACCAGCCGCTGTTTTTCCCGGCCAGCGCGTCGGCACCGGCGGCGTCTGCTCCGCAGGCCACCGGTACAACCGTGACCAGCGCGGGCGCAGTGCCTTCTGCCGCCGCACCGGCCACGGTGGAGGGTGCTGGCGCGCCCGCTGTGACCACTGCCCCGACCGTGACGCACGAGGTGACGACCGATGTGTTCAAGCTCACTTTCAGCAGCGAAGGCGGCACACTGGTGGGCGCCGAGCTGCTCAAGCACGCGGCGGCCACCGGCTCGAGCAAGGACCAGACGGCGCGGCCGTTCCCCTTGCTGGAGCAGAACGCCAACCGCACCTACATCGCCCAGACCGGTCTGGCCGGTGGCCCGTTCCCGACCCACAAGACGCCGATGAGCCTGGTCAAGGGTGACAAAGCCCTGGCCGATGGCAGCGACACGCTGGAGCTGCGTTTTGAGTCGGAACCGGTGGGTGGCGTGGTGCTGGCCAAGAGCTACACGCTCACGCGCGGCTCGTATGTGGTGGGTGTGAAGCACGAAGTCATCAACCGCGGCGAGCAGCCGGTGAAGCCCCAGCTGTATATGCAGCTGGTGCGCGACGGCGGCAAGATCGACAACGAAACCCCGTTCTATTCCACCTTCACCGGCCCGGCGGTCTACAGCTCGGTCAACAAGTACGAAAAGGTGGAGTTTGCCGACATCGAGAAAAACAAAGCCACGTTCACCAAGCAGGTCAATGACGGTTATGTGGCCATGGTGCAGCATTACTTTGCCAGCGCTTGGCTGCCCGCCGAAGGCGCCGCCCGCCACAACTATGTGGAAAAAGTGCCTGGTGCCAACAACCTGTACCGCGCCGGCTCGCTGCTGGACGCCGTGAGCGTGCCGCCCGGCCAGATGGTGACGCTGGACAAGCGCCTGTTTGTGGGCCCGCAGGAAGAAAAGTCGATGGAGCAAATCACTCCAGGCCTAGAGCTGGTGAAGGACTACGGCTGGCTGACCATCCTGGCCAAGCCGCTGTACTGGCTGATGGAAAAAATCTACACCCTGGTGGTGCCCAACTGGGGCTGGGCGATTGTGCTGCTGGTGGTGATCATCAAGGCCGCGTTCTACTGGCTCAATGCCAGCGCCTACCGCAGCATGGCCAAGATGAAGGCGATCAACCCGCGCATCATGGAAATGCGCGAGCGCCTCAAGAACAACCCGCAGCAAATGCAGCAGGAAATGATGAAGATGTACCGGGACGAGAAGGTCAACCCGCTGGGTGGCTGCTTCCCGATTCTGATTCAGATTCCGGTGTTCATTGCGCTGTACTGGGTGCTGCTGTCCTCGGTGGAAATGCGCAACGCACCCTGGGTGGGCTGGATCACCGATTTGTCGTCGCCCGATCCCTTCTTTGTGCTGCCGCTGATCATGACCTTGACCACGGTGATCCAGACCGCGCTCAACCCGCTGCCGCCCGATCCGCTGCAGGCCAAGCTGATGTGGATGATGCCGCTGGTGTTCTCGGTGATGTTCTTCTTCTTCCCGGCCGGTCTGGTGCTGTACTGGATCACCAACAACGTGTTGACGATTGCCCAACAGGCCTACATCAACAACAAAATGGGTGTGCCGTTGAAGTTCAGTATGCCTAGCTTCAAATAACCCCCCTGCGCCGCTGACGCGGCTTCCCCCCTGGGAGGGGGGACGGCGTCCTTGGGCCGGCTAAGCCGGACCCTCGACGCCCCTGGCCTAAGACACCTCGCTCGCGAGGGGTTTGTTGACCAAGCAGCCTCGTCTTTGCGTCTTGCGGGGGATCTCGCTTTTTGGTTTTTTCTCTGGCCTGCTTTGCGGGCCGTTTTTTTGTCTGTTTTAAGCTTGGCCTATGTTGTCTGCTTCGCGTGATCCGGTTGTTGCGATTGCCACCGCGCCTGGGCGGGGGGCGGTGGGGATTGTTCGGGTGTCGGGGCGGGGGCTGGCGGCTTTTGTGCGGGCCTTGCTGGGGCGGGATTTGCAACCTCGGCTGGCGACGTATCTGCCCTTTCCCGACGCCGACGGCGCGCCGATTGACCATGGGCTGGCGCTGTGGTTTGTGGCGCCGCATTCCTACACCGGCGAAGATGTGCTGGAGCTGCAGGCCCACGGCGGGCCGGTGGTGCTGCAGTTGCTGCTGGCGCGTTGCCTGGCGCTGGCGGCCCAGCCGGGCGACGATGGCCGCCCACTGCTGCCGGGCCTTCGCCCAGCGCGGCCGGGGGAGTTCACCGAGCGCGCGTTTTTGAACGACAAGCTCGACCTGGCCCAGGCCGAGGCGGTGGCCGACCTGATCGACGCCAGCACCG
>CAMBOY010000085.1 GCA_945869245.1 Hydrogenophaga intermedia | reverse complement strand
CACGCCATGTTCCAAGGCGAAGCGCAAGAACGCCTGAAAATGTGCGGCGACTGTCGGGTGGTGGATATCTACTCCAACACCAACGAAAAAAAGATAACCGACCTGTGACGCTATGAACGAAAAGATTCCCCAAACCTCGGCCCTGGACGAAGAAACCGCGCGCGCGGAGGTCTATGGCGTGCTGGCCGCGCTGTTTTACGCACCGCCCAGCCCCGAGCTGATGGCCCAGTTGCGGGTGGCGGTGACCGAGGCACCGGCCGCTGGCGGTTTTTTGGAAGAGCCCTGGCGCCAGTTGGTGGGCGCTGCGCGCACCGTGAGCGACGCCGAGGTGGCCGAGGAATACGACGCGCTGTTTGGGGGTGTGGGCAAGCCCGAGGTGATGTTGTTTGGTTCGTACTACCTGAGCGGTTTTTTGAACGAAAAGCCGCTGGCCCAATTGCGCAGTGACCTGGCGGCCTTGGGTTTGGCCCGCGACGAAGCGGTGCACGAAACCGAAGACCACTTCGCCTGCGTGTGCGAGGTGATGCGCTACCTGATTGCCGGCGACGAGGTGGAGGTGGCCAATCTCACGCAGCAGCACAAGTTTTTCAGCACCCATTTGCAGCCTTGGGGCATGGCCTTGTGCGACGCCATTGAGCAGCAGCCGCAAGCGCGGTTTTATGCGGCGCTGGCGGGTTTTGTGCGGGCGTTTTTGAGCGTGGAAGCCCAGGGCTTTGACATGCTGGCCTAAGCCGGCCGCTCGCCAGGCTGGGGCAGCCAGCCGGGGCGGCCGTCTTGGGTGGACACCGCTGCGGGCGCTTGCGGCTCGGTCAGCAGGCGCACAGTGAACACTGCGCCGCTGGTGCCGTCGCTGCGGTTGGCGCCGCTCAAGCCGCCACCGTAGCGTTCCACCAAACCCTGACTGATCCACAGGCCCAGGCCGTTGCCGTCGTTTTTGGTGGTGAAAAAGGGGCGGAACAGCCGCTCCATGGCCTCAGCGCTCACACCAGGCCCAGTGTCTAGCACCTGCAGCTCGGCGCCCGCCACCGCGCTGTCTTCGGTGGCCCAGTCGCGTGTGCGCAGCGTCAGCGTGCCGCCTTGCGGCATGGCCTGTATCGCGTTGATCAGCAGGTTGATCACCACTTGCTGCAGCTCTTGGCGGTTCATGCCGACGCTGCGGCGGGCTTGCCAGTCGCGTTCCACCGCGATGCCGCTTTGGTGCAGCAAATGCCCCACCAGCACCAGGCAGTCGGCCATCACGCGGTTGGCATCCAAGGTCTCCACGTAGCCGGCGTATTCGGTCGGGCGCGCGTACTGCAGCAGTTGCGTCACGATCAGGCGCATGCGCTCGATCTGTTCGTCGAGCAGCTTGAGTTCGTCGCGCACCGGCGTGGCTTGCGCCCCCAGGGTGTCGCGGATCAAATCCAGATTGCCCTGCATCACCGCAATCGGGTTGTTGATTTCGTGCGCCACGCTGGCGGTGAGCTGGCCAATGGCGGCGAGCTTTTCGCTTTTCACCAGCTGCGCCTGTGCCCGTTCGAGCGAGGCGTGGCTGTGCGCCAGGTCGCGGGTGCGCTCGGCCACCTTGGCGTCGAGCTCTTCGCCCCAGCGCTGCAGGGCCTGGGTTTTGTCGTGGATCACGCCGAGCAGCTCGTCGAGGTGGCGGGCCAGTGCACCGAGTTCGTCTTGTGCCCGCAGCGGGCCCACGCGGGCGTGGGGGTCGCCCAACTCCACTGCGCGCATGGTGTCGTTCATGCGCTCCACCGGGCGAAAGATGCTGCGCGCCCAGCGCACCGACAGCCAGCCCGACGCCGCCATGACAGCCAGAAAAATCAGCCCAATCAGCCCCAGCATGGCCCAGCGCACCCAGAGAAAGGGACGCTCCAAAAAGCCCACGTACAACATGCCAATGCGCTGGCCGCGCGCGTCGGTCAGTGGCTCGTAGGCGGAGACATACCAGTCGTTGACCACAAAGGCGCGGTCGAGCCAGAGCTGGCCCTCGGTGAGCACGCGCTGACGCACCGCCTGCGACACCCGGGTGCCGATGGCGCGCTGGTCCTGGAACAGCCGCACATTGGTGGTGATGCGCACATCGTCCAGAAACAGGGTGGCCGTGCCCTGGCTGCCGAAGGGCAGCGAGCCGTCGGGGTAGACGATGCGGTTGATGTGGTCGATGAAGCCCAGGTTTTGGTTCAGCAGCACGCCGCCTACCAACACCGCGCGTTCGCGCCCTTGCAAATCGGCCACCGGGTGGGCCGACATCAGCACCAGGGCACGCTGCTCGCGGCTGCGCTCGTCGGGTGCGGCGTTGCGGGTCGGCACCAGCGCAATGCTCAGGCGCGCCAGCAGGTGGGGGGCGATGGGGGCGAGTTCGTCGGCGCTCAGGCGTTTGAGCCGCGCCTGCGCCCCACCAGCCGACGCACCGGGCTGCAGCTGGGTGCGTACATCGTTCCACAGCGCGGCCGGGTTGGCACCAGCGGCCACGGGGTCGGCCGCGCCCAGCGCCTCGCCACTGGGCGAGAGCAGCACCAAAAAATCCAGCCCCAGGGTGTGGCGCTCCTGCTGCAGGCGCGCAGCGGTGACCGGCCGCCCCGATTCCAGGGCAGCCAGCAAGGGCGCCGATGCCGCCACCCCGCGCACGCCGCTGCCGACCTCGCTGCGCAGCTGCTCAAAATAGCCGCGCGCCACCGCCAGGTCGCTGCGCACCTTGGTGATGAGCAGGCGGTCGTAGGCCACCGCGCTCCACAGCGCCACCGCCAGCATCAGCAAGGGCAGGGCCACCAGCAGGGGCAGCAGCGCCATGGCCAGCAGTTTGTTGCGCACCGAGCGCGCCAGCCAGTGGGGCGTGTGCAAGATCACGGTCCGGCCCACTCAATGACGCGGCGCTCCAGCGTGCGGCGCGACACCCCCAGCAATTGCGCGGCCAGGGTTTTGTCGCCGCCCACCGATTCGAGCACGTTCAAGATGTGCTGTTTCTCCAGCGTGTGCAGGTCAATCGGGCCGCTGGCCGGCTGCGGTTTGGGGCTGGGGTAGAGCGCCGACACATTGAGCGCACCCAGAATCAGTGAGCGTTCAATCAGGTTGCGCAGTTCGCGCACATTGCCGGGCCAGTCGTATTGGTGCAGGAACTGCAGTTCTTCGGCGCTCACCTGTAGCGGGTTGGCGCCCAGGCGTGGTGCCAGCAGGGCGTTGAAGTGCGCCACCAGTTCGGCAATGTCGGCCTTGTGTTCGCGCAGTGGCGGCAGGTGCAGTTCCACCACCTGCAGGCGGTAATACAGGTCTTGCCGAAAACGCCCCTGGGCCACCGCGCCTTTGAGGTCGCGGTTGGTGGCGGCAACGATGCGCAGGTTCAGCGGCACCAGCTGTTCGCTGCCCACGGGGCGAATCTGCAGTTCCTCAATGGCGCGCAGCAGCGAGGCCTGCAGCGGCAAGGGCAGCTCGGCCACTTCGTCCAGAAACAGGGTGCCACCCTGCGCGTAGTGAAACAGGCCTTCGCGCGCCCGCACCGCGCCGCTGAAGGCGCCTTTGGCGTGGCCAAACAACTCGCTTTCCATCACGTCGGGCGAGAGTGCGGCGCAGTTCACCGGCACAAAGGGGCTGGTGCTGCGCGCGCTCTTGGCGTGCAGTTCGCGCGCCACCAGCTCTTTGCCGGTGCCCGATTCGCCTTGCAGCAGCACCGTGCTGTCCACCGCCGCAATGCGCGCCATGGTGTGGCGCAGCTGCGCCATGGGCGCCGATTGACCCACCAACTGGCTCGCGCCGCCGCTGTGGGCCATGGCCATGCTGCGTCGCAGCACAAAGTTCTCGCGCCGCAGGCGCCAGCGCTCAAAACATTGCTTGACCGCGTTGAGGATTTGCGGCACCCGAAACGGCTTGAGGATGAAGTCGGAAGCGCCGGCGCGCAGCGCCTCGATGGCGGTGTCCAGATCGGCGAAGGCGGTGATCAAAATCACCTCGCCACTGAAGCCGTGTTCGCGCAGTTCGCGCAGCCACGCGACTCCGTTTTTTCCTGGCAAGGTGATGTCCAAGATCACCAAGTCCACATGGTGGGAGCGCAGCAACTCAGCACCCCCCTCGGCACTGTGCGCGCTCATCACGTTGTGGCAGCGCGGCGCCAGTGTTTTGACCAAAAAGTTGACCATGCCCTGTTCATCGTCCACCACCAAGATGGACCAGTCGGGCCAACCGTCGAGCGGACGGTCGTGTGTCGGGAGGGTGTGGGGTGTGTTCACCAGAAAAATTGTACGGACATGACCAAGTAAATCAGTGGGCTATTGGGTGGTTTCAGACACCTGGGGGACGCCGGCACGCCGCGCCACCGCGACGCACCACACGACAACTTGTCGCGCAGCGCACCGACAAACTGGCGCCAGCGCCAATCGGTCGCGTGCGCTGAATGGCTGTGTGCCAACTGGCGGCCGCTTACAAAGTGTTGCAGATCAAGGCCTTAGCGCCAGTGGGCCTTGGGTGAGTCAGTAGAGCACAGTCTTGGCACGAAACTGGCTTGTTGTTGGTGTCGCCCAAAGGTAAACAGTTGCGCCGCTGCACTGCGCACCCGGTGCAATTGAAGGCGGCCTTTTGTATAAGAAATATTCCCCTTGCCGCCGCTGCCGCCTAGCGCTAGATTCGCCATTGCAAAAAATTTCATACGTGGTGCGTTCACTTCGGGTTCGGCACCACCTCAGCTGGCATTTTCTGGAGACGCCCATGAGTTCATCCAACGGAGCCGACGACCGTCGCAGCCCCTCTCTCAACCGCCGCACCCTGTTTGCCGGCGCGTCCACTGTGGGCGCCTTGGCCGCTGTGGCGACCCTGATGCCCAAACAGGCCTCCGACGCGGTAGAGGCGGTGGAAGTGCCCAAGCCTGAGCGTGGCGGTGGCTACCGCCTGTCTGAGCACGTGAAGCAGTACTACAAGACCACGCAGATCTGAACGCAACGGAGACTCTCATGTTGTTGACCAAAAAAATCTCTTCGACCGGTGGCGGCCACCGGACTTCCTTTGTGCAGGGGCTGCAGCGCGGTCTGGCGTCGGCTTTGCCGACCATGGACCGCCGCGCGTTCTTGCGCCGCTCAGGCTTGGGCGTGGGTGTGGGCCTGGCGGCCACGCAGCTGACCTTGATGAAGAAGGCCAAAGCGGCCAGCGGCGGCTCGATCGATGGCACCGGCAAGATCGAAGTCAAGCGCACCGTGTGCACCCACTGCTCGGTGGGCTGCGCCACCGACGCGATTGTGGAAAATGGCGTTTGGGTGCGCCAAGAGGCGGTGTTTGATTCGCCGATCAACCTGGGCGCGCACTGCGCCAAGGGCGCTGCTCTGCGCGAGCACGGCCACGGCGAATACCGCCTGCGCTACCCCATGAAGCTGGTCAACGGCAAGTACCAAAAGATCAGCTGGGACCAGGCCTACGAAGAAATCGTGGCCAAGATGAAAGAGCTGCGCGAGGCCAGCGGCCCCGACAGCTTGTACTTTGTGGGTTCGTCCAAGCACAACAACGAGCAGGCGTATTTGCTGCGCAAGTTTGTGAGCTTCTGGGGCACCAACAACTGCGACCACCAGGCGCGCATTTGCCACTCCACCACGGTGGCCGGTGTGGCCAACACCTGGGGTTATGGCGCCATGACCAACTCGTACAACGACATGCAAAACAGCAAGGTCGCTCTGTACATCGGCTCCAACGCCGCCGAAGCCCACCCGGTGTCGATGCTGCACATGCTGCACGCCAAGGAAAACGGCTGCAAGATGATTGTGGTCGATCCGCGCTTCACCCGCACGGCGGCCAAAGCCGACGAGTACGTGCGCATCCGCTCAGGATCGGACATTCCGTTCCTGTTTGGCATGCTATACCACATCTTCAAGAACGGCTGGGAAGACAAAAAGTACATCAACGACCGCGTGTTCGGCATGGAGGCGGTCAAGGCCGACGTGATGGCCAAGTGGACACCCGACAAAGTGGAAGAGGCTTGTGGTGTGAAAGAGGAGCAAGTCCTCAAGGTCACCAAGATGATGGTCGACAGCAAGCCCGGCACCATCGTGTGGTGCATGGGTCAGACCCAGCACACCATCGGCAACGCCATCGTGCGCGCCTCGTGCATTTTGCAGCTGGCTTTGGGCAATATTGGCAAGACCGGGGGCGGCACCAACATCTTCCGTGGCCACGACAACGTGCAGGGCGCCACCGACGTGGGCCCCAACCCCGACTCGCTGCCTGGCTATTACGGTCTGGCCGCCGGTTCTTGGAGGCACTATGCCGCCACCTGGGGTGTGGATTACGACTGGATCAAGTCCAAGTACGCCGAAGGCATGATGGAGAAGCCCGGCATCACCGTCTCGCGCTGGATCGACGGCGTGCTGGAAAACAATGAGCTGATCGACCAGGGCCCGAACCTGCGTGGCGTGTTCTTCTGGGGCCATGCGCCCAACTCCCAGACCCGTGGTCTGGAAATGAAGCGCGCCATGGACAAGCTCGATCTGCTGGTGGTGGTGGACCCGTATCCCTCGGCCACCGCGTCGATGGCGGCCATGCCAGGCAAGGCCGAAGACTTGAACCCCAACCGCGCGGTGTATTTGCTGCCGGCGTGTACCCAGTTTGAGACCAGCGGTTCGTGCACCGCATCCAACCGCTCCATCCAGTGGCGCGAGCAGGTCATCGAGCCGCTGTGGGACAGCCGCACCGACCACATGATCATGTACCAGCTCGCCCAGAAGCTCGGCTTTGGCGACGAACTGGTGAAGAACGCGAAGATGGTCAAAGGCAAAGGCGGTATGGAAGAGCCGTCGGTCGAGGACATCCTGCGCGAAATCAACCGCAGCGTCTGGACCATTGGCTACACCGGCCAAAGCCCCGAGCGTCTGCAGGCCCACATGCGCAACATGGGTGCCTTCGATGTCAAGACCCTCAAAGCCAAGGGCAAGGTGGTCGACAAGGTCAACGGCTACGACATGAGCGGCGACTATTTTGGTCTGCCATGGCCTTGCTACGGCACGCCCGAGATCAAGCACCCTGGCTCGCCCAACCTGTACGACACCTCCAAGCACGTCATGGATGGCGGCGGCAACTTCCGCGCCAACTTCGGCGTGGAGCGCGACGGCGTGAGCCTGTTGGCCGAAGACGGTTCGCACTCGGTGGGTTCTGAGATCACCACCGGCTACCCCGAGTTTGACCACCTGTTGCTCAAGAAGTTGGGCTGGTGGGACGACCTGAGCGATGCCGAAAAGGCCAAAGCCGAGGGCAAGAACTGGAAGACCGACCCGACCGGCGCGATCATCCGTGTGGCCATGGCCCACGGCTGCCACCCGTTCGGCAACGCCAAGGCCCGTGCCGTGGTGTGGAACTTCCCCGACGCCGTGCCCCAGCACCGCGAGCCGGTGTACGGCACGCGCCCGGATCTGATCGCCAAGTACCCGAGCCACGACGACCAGAAGACCCGCTGGCGTCTGCCGATCCTGTACAAATCGCTGCAGGCCAAAAACGTTGAAGAGAAGGTGCACGAGAAGTTCCCCTTCATCATGACCTCGGGCCGTCTGGTCGAGTACGAAGGTGGCGGCGAGGAAACCCGCTCCAACCCCTGGCTGGCCGAGCTGCAGCAAGAGATGTTCATCGAAATCAACCCCAAGCCGGCGGCCGAAAAAGGCATTCGCAATGGCGAGCGGGTGTGGGTGAGCACACCAACCGGTGCGCGCATCAATGTGCAAGCCTTGGTGACCGAGCGGGTGGATGCAGAGACGGTGTTTTTGCCGTTCCACTTCTCTGGCCGCTGGCAGGGTCAAGACATGCTGGCCCATTACCCCGAAGGTGCCGCGCCCATGGTGCGCGGTGAGGCGGTCAACACCGCCACCACCTACGGTTACGACATCATCACCATGATGCAGGAATCCAAGACCACGGTCTGCAACATCGAGAAGGCTTGAGGAGACCACGATGGCACGAATGAAATTCATCTGTGACGCCGAGCGCTGCATCGAGTGCAATGGCTGCGTCACCGCTTGCAAGAACGAGAACGAAGTGCCCTGGGGCGTCAATCGCCGCCGGGTGGTGACCTTGAACGACGGCGTTCCTGGCGAAAAGTCGATCTCGGTGGCTTGTATGCACTGCAGCGACGCGCCCTGTATGGCGGTCTGCCCGGTCAACTGCTTCTACCGCACCGACGAAGGTGTGGTGTTGCACGACAAAGATGTGTGTATCGGCTGTGGCTACTGCAGCTACGCCTGCCCGTTTGGGGCGCCGCAGTTCCCGAGCAATGGCGCGTTTGGCTTGCGCGGCAAGATGGACAAATGCACCTTCTGCGCGGGTGGTCCCGAGGCCAACGGCTCGCAGACCGAGTTTGAAAAGTACGGGCGCAACCGTCTGGCCGAAGGCAAGCTGCCGGCCTGCGCGGAAATGTGTTCCACCAAAGCGCTGCTGGCTGGCGATGGCGACACAGTGGCCGACATTTTCCGCAGCCGTGTGCTGCGTCGCGGCAAAGGCGCTGAAGTCTGGGGTTGGGGCACCGCCTATGGCACCGCCCAAGGAGCCAAGTCATGATCAAGATGGTTGCAATCCTGGCCCTGGGCCTGAGTCTTGCCGCCTGTGGCGACCAGCCGCAAGTGGCGATGGGCAAGGGCGTCAAAAACGACGCTGCCCCCCACACCGGTGTGGGCGCAAGCCAATACATGGGCGAAGGCTGGAAGGCCGGCGACCGTGGATCGTGGGAGCAGCAACTCAAGGCGCGCGCCCAGTACGGTCAAAACGACTACACCCGCGCCAGCAATTGAGGAGCCCGCACATGCACAGCTTCTTCACACAGGCGCGGCACTGGGCGTTGGCTTTGTCGCTGGGTCTGGGCCTTGGCCTGGCCCACGCGCAGACCGCCACCGTGCCCGACGATCCGGCGCCGCCAGCGGCGGCGGCTCCGGCGGCCACCGGCGGCATCCAAAGCGCCAACATCTTTGAAATTGCGCCCGACGCGGACAAAGACGCCAATTACGCCAACCAGACCAATGCCGAGCGCAAGCAGGTGCAGCCTGGCAACAACGCGCCCATGTGGCGCGATGTGAGCAAAGGCGTGACCGGCTACAGCAGCTTGCCCGACCCAGAGGCTGGCAATCTGATTCAAGGTTTTGTGCAGTACCCGGGCTCGTCGGTGACCAACGCCGGCGAGGCTTGGCGCCAGGTGCGCAACAACTGGATCATTCCTTACGGTGGCTCGCTGATCTTGATCGTGCTGCTGGCCTTGGCGATGTTCTACTGGCGCAAAGGCACCATCGGCCTGCACGGCAAGGAAACCGGGCGGCTGATCGAGCGCTTCACCTACTTTGAGCGCGCGGCCCACTGGACCAATGCGATCGCTTTTGTGATCCTGGGTGTCTCGGGCGTTGTGATGGCCTTTGGCAAGTTCTTCATCTTGCCGGTCATTGGCAGCACCTTGTTTGGTTGGCTGAGTTACGCACTTAAAAATGCGCACAACTTTGTCGGGCCTTTGTTCGCGGTGTCTTTGGTGATCGTGATCATCACCTTCGCCAAAGACAATATGCCGTCCAAAGAAGATATCACTTGGCTGCTCAAAGGCGGCGGCCTGTTTGGCGGTCAAGAAGTGCCGTCGCACCGCTTCAACGCCGGTGAAAAGGTGTTGTTCTGGGGTGGCGTATTTGTTTTGGGTCTGGTGGTGGCGGTGTCGGGTGTGGTGCTCAACCAGATCGTGCCTGGCATCGATTACACGCGCGCCAACATGCAGGTGGCGCACATGTTCCACGGGGTAGCCGCCGTCTTGATGACTGCCATGTTCCTGGGTCATATCTACATGGGCACCTTGGGTATGAAGGGCGCCTACAGCGCCATGAAGACCGGCTATGTGGATGAAACCTGGGCCAAAGAGCACCACGAGCTTTGGTACAACGACATCAAGGCCGGCAAGATTCCCGCCCAGCGCACAGCGCCTGCGGCACCACCCATCGAAACGGCCAAAGCCTGAGGTTTTGAGGAGTAGTTCCCATGAAAAAAATTGCCTGTTTAGTGGCCGTGTTGGCTCTCAGTGGTCTGGCTCACGCCAAGTTGCCCACCCCGGTGTTGAGTGACGAAGCCAAAGCCAAGGCAGAAGATGCCAAAGCCAAAGCTGCCCACAGCACCAAGGTCGAGGCCTACAAGCTGTGTGTGTCGATGGACCGTGCGGCGGCCAACCACCGCAAGTCGGTGGCCAACGCCAAGCCCGCCACGCCCACTCCGGCGTGCGCCGATCCGGGGCCGTTTGTGCCCCCCACCGCAGCGGCGGCGGCACCGGCCAAATCCTGATGGCGTGAGTCCATCGCACCCACTCAGCACATGGCCTTCGGGCCATGTGCTGTTTTGACAGCGCCCCACACGGCACAATTCCGCCCATGAGCCCACGCACGCCCCATCTCAGCCAAGCGACCGCACCTCTGACCCGTGAGGTGACGGTCAGCAACGAGTTTGGCGAACGCTCGCAGATCCACATTCCGGCCGAGCGCGACCTGACCGTGTACGTGGACAAGCGCGAGCTCGTCACCCTGATGACGCTCGGCGCGCACCCCGAGTGGCTGGTGCTGGGCTATTTGCTCAACCAGCGTCTGGTGCCGGGTATTGACGCCATTGAGTCGGTCACAGTCGATTGGGACGTGGGCGCCGCGTCGGTCAAAACGCGCGAGGGCATTGACCAGATCGAAGAACGCACGGCGCGCCGGGTGGTCACCACCGGCTGTGGGCAGGGCAGTGTGTTTGGTGACCTGATGGAACACATCGACGAGATCCGTTTGCCGGTCGACGCTGGCTTGCGCCAGTCGCAGCTCTATGGGCTGGTGAACGCGATCCGTTTGAAGGAAAGCACCTACAAATCGGCCGGCTCGGTGCACGCCTGTGCCTTGTTCGAAGGCCAGGAGCTGCTGCTG
>CAMBOY010000084.1 GCA_945869245.1 Hydrogenophaga intermedia | reverse complement strand
ACTCGGCCAACTGGTACGAGCGCGAGGCCTTCGATCTGTTTGGCATTGTGTTTGACGGCCACGACGACCTGCGTCGCATCTTGACCGACTACGGCTTTATTGGCCACCCATTCCGCAAAGACTTCCCGCTGTCGGGTCATGTTGAGATGCGCTACGACGCCGAGCGCGGTCGGGTGGTGTACGAGCCCGTGACCATCGAGCCGCGCGAAATCACGCCGCGCGTCATTCGCGAAGACAACTACGGAGGCCTGCACTGAAGGCCCGCGCCTGAGGCAACCACACCATGGCCGAAATCAAGAACTACACCCTCAACTTTGGTCCGCAGCATCCGGCCGCACACGGCGTGTTGCGCCTGGTGCTGGAGCTCGACGGCGAGGTGGTGCAACGCGCCGACCCGCACATCGGGCTGTTGCACCGCGCCACCGAAAAGCTGGCCGAGCACAAAACGTTTATCCAGTCGCTGCCCTATATGGACCGGCTGGACTATGTGTCGATGATGTGCAATGAGCACGCCTACTGTCTGGCGATTGAAAAGCTGCTGGGCCTGGAGGTGCCGGTCCGCGCGCAGTACATCCGGGTCATGTTCAGCGAAATCACCCGCATCATGAACCACCTGATGTGGCTGGGCTCGCACGGCAACGACTGCGGCAGCTCAACCATTCTGATCTACGCGTTCCGCGAGCGCGAAGACCTGTTCGACATGTACGAGGCGGTGTCGGGCGCGCGCATGCACGCGGCTTACTTCCGTCCGGGTGGTGTGTACCGCGACCTGCCCGACAGCATGCCGCAGTACAAGCCCAACAAGATCCGCAACGCCAAGGCGCTTGAAGAGATGAACCAGAACCGCCAAGGTTCTTTGCTCGACTTCATCGACGACTTCACCCAGCGTTTCCCGACCTATCTGGCCGAATACCACACGCTGCTGACCGACAACCGCATCTGGAAGCAGCGCACCGTGGGCATTGGTGTGGTCACGCCCGAGCGTGCGCTCAACCTGGGTATGACCGGCCCCATGCTGCGTGGCTCGGGCATTGCTTGGGATTTGCGCAAGAAGCAGCCCTACGATGTGTACGACCGCATGGCGTTCGACATTCCGGTGGGAAAAACTGGCGACACCTACGACCGCTACTTGGTGCGCATGGAAGAGATGAAGCAGTCCAACGGCATCATCAAGCAGTGCGTGGACTGGCTGCGCGCCAACCCGGGCCCGGTCATCACCGACAACCACAAGGTGGCGCCGCCCTCGCGCGAGTCGATGAAGTCGAACATGGAAGAGCTGATCCACCACTTCAAGCTCTTCACGGAAGGTTTCCATGTGCCAGAAGGCGAGGCCTACGCGGCGGTGGAGCACCCGAAAGGTGAGTTTGGCATTTATTTGGTGAGCGACGGCGCCAACAAGCCCTACCGCTTGAAGATCCGCGCGCCAGGCTTTGCCCACCTCGCCACCATGAATGAAATGGCCAAGGGCCACATGCTGGCCGATGCGGTGGCCATCATCGGCACCATGGACGTTGTGTTTGGAGAGATTGACCGATGAATCGGCCCACCCCCGCAGCGCCTGTTGGCGCTACCCCCTCAAGGGGGCGCCACCTGCGGCCCGGCACAGCCGGTTCCGCGGTGGCCTCGCCACTTTTCGCCGCCAGCGCGGCGGTCTTCGGAGCCATGCGATGAACAACACGCCATCCGTTGAAGCCATCGAACTGTCGTCCGCCACGCTGGCGCGGTTTGCCAAAGAAGTCGCCAAGTATCCGGCCGACCAACAGCAGTCGGCCGTGATGGCGTGTCTGTCCATCGTGCAGCGAGAGCAGGGCTATGTGAGCCGCCCCGCCGAGCTGGCGATTGCCGCTTACCTGGGCATGCCGGTGATGGCGGTGCACGAGGTGACCACCTTCTACAACATGTACAACCAGCAGCCGGTGGGCAAGTTCAAGCTCAATGTCTGCACCAACTTGCCGTGCCAACTGCGCGGCGGCAACGAAGCGCTGGCCCATCTGGCGCACAAGCTGGGTATTGCCAAGGGTGAAACCACCGCCGACGGCTTGTTTACGCTGCAGCAGTGTGAGTGCTTGGGTGCTTGCGCCGACGCGCCAGTGATGCTGGTCAACGACCGCAGCATGTGCAGCTTCATGAGCCACGACAAACTCGACCAGCTGATCGACGGCCTCAAGGCCGCGGAGGGCCAGGTATGAACGCCCAACAAGTCATCTCGCAGTTCGCCGCCACGGGCGTGCAAACGTGTTTCCACGACCGCCACATCAATCCGCAGATTTACGCGGATCTCAACGGCAGCAACTGGTCTCTCAAGGACTACGAAGCGCGTGGCGGGTATGCCGCCTTGCGCAAAATTTTGGGGCAAGACGGCGGCGCGGGTCTGACGCAAGACGAGGTGATCGCCACCGTCAAGGAATCCGCTCTGCGTGGTCGGGGTGGCGCGGGCTTTCCCACCGGACTGAAGTGGAGTTTCATGCCACGCCAGTTCCCTGGGCAGAAGTACCTGGTCTGCAACTCCGATGAGGGCGAGCCAGGCACCTGTAAAGACCGCGACATCCTGATGTACAACCCGCACATCGTGATCGAAGGCATGGCCATTGCGGCTTTTGCCATGGGTATCACTGTGGGCTACAACTACATTCACGGCGAGATTTTTGAGGTGTACGAACGCTTTGAAGCCGCGCTGGAAGAGGCGCGGGCGGCGGGCTACCTGGGTCCCAACATCATGGGCTCGAACTTCTCGTTCCAGCTGCATGCCTTTCACGGCTTTGGCGCCTACATCTGCGGCGAAGAGACCGCTTTGCTCGAATCGCTTGAAGGCAAAAAAGGTCAGCCGCGCTTCAAGCCGCCGTTTCCGGCAAGCTTTGGTCTCTACGGCAAGCCCACCACGATCAACAACACCGAGACCTTCGCGGCGGTGCCTTGGATCATCCGCAACGGTGGTCTGGCCTATTTGGAGTGTGGCAAGCCCAACAACGGCGGCACCAAGATCTTCTCGGTCAGCGGTGATGTGGAGCGTCCAGGCAATTACGAGATCCCGTTGGGCACGCCGTTTGCCAAGCTGCTGGAGCTCGCCGGTGGCGTGCGCGGCGGCAAGGCCTTGAAGGCGGTGATCCCGGGCGGATCGTCGTCGCCGGTGTTGCCCGCCAATGTGATCATGGACTGCACCATGGATTACGACTCGATCGCCAAGGCTGGGTCCATGCTGGGATCGGGCGCGGTGATCGTGATGGACGAGACACGCGACATGGTGACCTCGCTCAAGCGGCTGTCCTATTTCTATATGCACGAATCGTGTGGCCAGTGCACGCCCTGCCGCGAAGGCACGGGTTGGCTGTGGCGCGTGGTGGAGCGCATTGACCACGGTCAGGGCCGCCTCGAGGACATGAAGCTGCTCGACAACGTGGCCGAGAACATCATGGGCCGCACCATTTGTGCCTTGGGCGATGCGGCGGCCATGCCGGTGCGCGGCATGATCAAACACTTCCGGCACGAGTTCGAGGCCAAAATTGCGGCCGCGAACCCGTCGGCCGCCACGGCCCAGGCCTGAAACAGCGCAGGACAAGACGATGGTTGAAATCGAAATCGACGGCCAAAAGGTCGAAGTGGCTCCGGGCAGCATGGTGATGCATGCCGCCGAAAAGGCCGGCACCTACATTCCGCACTTCTGCTACCACAAGAAGTTGTCCATCGCGGCCAACTGCCGCATGTGTTTGGTGGACGTGGAAAAAGCGCCCAAGGCCATGCCCGCCTGCGCCACGCCGGTGACCCAAGGCATGATCGTGCGCACCAAGAGCGACAAGGCGATCAAGGCCCAGCAGTCGGTCATGGAGTTCCTGCTGATCAACCACCCGCTGGATTGCCCCATTTGCGACCAAGGCGGTGAGTGCCAGCTGCAGGACTTGGCCGTGGGCTACGGTGGCGGCGGCTCGCGTTACGAAGAAGAAAAGCGCGTGGTATTCCACAAAAACGTGGGCCCGCTCATTTCCATGGAAGAAATGAGCCGTTGCATCCACTGCACGCGCTGTGTGCGTTTTGGCCAAGAAATCGCTGGCGTCATGGAGTTGGGCATGTCCCACCGTGGCGAACACGCCGAGATCGAGACTTTTGTCGGTCAGACGGTGGACTCGGAGTTGTCGGGCAACATGATCGACATCTGCCCGGTGGGCGCGCTCACCAGCAAGCCTTTCCGTTACCAGGCCCGCACTTGGGAGTTGTCGCGCCGCAAGAGCGTGAGTCCGCACGACGCCACCGGCGCCAACTTGGTGGTGCAGGTCAAGAACCACCAGGTGATGCGTGTGGTGCCGCTGGAAAACGAAGCAATCAACGAATGCTGGATCGCCGACCGCGACCGCTTCTCCTACGAAGCGCTCAACGGTGCCGACCGCCTCACCCAGCCCATGCTCAAGCAGGGCGGTGAGTGGAAAACAGTCGATTGGCAGACCGCGTTGGAATACGTGGCCAACGGTTTGAAGAACGTACAAAAAGACCACGGTGCCGCGTCGGTGGGCCTGCTGGCCAGCCCACACAGCACGGTCGAAGAGCTGGCCCTGGCCGCTGCGCTGGTGCGTGGGCTGGGCAGTGCCAACATCGACAGCCGTCTGCGCCACGCCGACTTTGGCAACACCGCCGACGCTGGCCATGCGCGTTGGCTGAGCATGCCTTTGGCCGATCTGTCGACACTGCAGCGCGTGCTGGTGGTCGGCGGCAATATCCGCAAAGACCAACCCTTGATGGCCCAGCGCATTCGCCAGGCCGTGCGCCACGGCGCGCAGGTGTCGGTGCTCAGCGAACAGGCTGTTGACTGGGCCATGCCGGTGCGGCAGCACTTGCTGTCGCCCGCTGCGCAGTGGGTGAGCGCGCTGGCGGCGGTGGCCGCTGCCGTGGCCGCCGAAAAAGGTGTGGCTGCGCCGGTGTCTGCACAGACCAATGACACCGCCATCACCATTGCCCGCTCCTTGCTGGGTGGTGAGCACAAAGCGATTCTGCTTGGCAACGCCGCCGCACACCACGAAAAAGCGTCGAGCCTATTGGCCTTGGCCAACTGGATCGGTGAGCACACCGGCGCCAAAGTGGGTTATTTCGGCGAAGCCGCCAACACCGTAGGCGCACAACTGGTGGGGGCGGTGCCCGCTGCTGGTGGGCAATCCGCGCAAGCGATGCTGCAGGGTGGTGTGAAAGCCGCGCTGCTGTTGGGTGTGGAGCCGGGTGCCGACACGGCTGTGTCCGGCGACGCACTGGCGCAGGCCGAGATGGTGGTGACATTGAGCCCCTTCAAGACCAATCTGGACATCAGCGACGTGCTGCTGCCAGTGGCGCCGTTCACCGAAACCTCAGGCTCGTTCGTGAACACCGAAGGCCGTCTGCAGAGTTTCCACGCGGTGGTCAAGCCATTGGGCGAGGCCCGCCCCGCCTGGAAAGTGCTGCGCGTGCTGGGCAATCTGCTGGGCTTGTCGGGTTTTGATGCAGACTCTTCGCAGGCCGTGCTGGCCCAGGCCCTGCCAGGTGTGGCCGCTGGCCAGACCGTGGACGCCGCCCGCTTGGACAACAGCAGCCGCGCTGCCATCGACACCGCGCCGGCCAACCGCGCCCCGTGTGTGGCCACCATTTACCAGCTCGACGCGCTGGTGCGCCGCGCGCCCGCGTTGCAGCGCACCGCCGACGCCAAGGGAGCCCAAGCATGATCGACGCGATCTACAACACCGGATACGGCTTGGTCGGCGCCAGCTGGTGGACCACCGCCGCCTGGCCGGTGATCTGGAGCCTGATGAAGATTGTGGCCGTGCTGGCCCCGCTGATGGGCGCTGTCGCCTACCTCACGCTGTGGGAGCGCAAGCTGCTCGGCTTTATGCAGGTGCGACTGGGTCCTAACCGGGTTGGGCCGTTTGGCTTGTTGCAGCCGATTGCGGACGCGCTCAAGCTGCTGACCAAGGAGCTGATCAACCCGACAGCGGCCAGTCAAGGGCTGTTCCGTTTGGGCCCGATCATGGCCATCATGCCGGCGCTGGCCGCTTGGGTGGCTGTGCCCTTTGGTCCCGAAGCGGTGATCGCCAACGTCAACGCTGGCTTGTTGGTGATTCTGGCCATCACCTCCATTGAGGTCTATGGCGTGATCATCGCCGGCTGGGCATCGAACTCAAAGTACGCTTTCTTGGGTGCCTTGCGCGCGTCGGCCCAGATGGTGAGTTACGAAATCGCCATTGGCTTCTGCTTCCTGGTGGTGGTCATGACCGCCGGCAGTCTGCACCTGGGTGAAATTGTGGCGTCGCAAGAGCGTGGCTACTTCGCCAGCATGGGCCTGAATTTCTTGTCGTGGAACTGGCTGCCGCTGCTGCCGATTTTTGTGGTCTATCTGATCTCGGGCGTGGCCGAAACCAACCGCCACCCCTTCGACGTGGTCGAGGGTGAGGCTGAGATCGTGGCCGGTCACATGGTCGAGTACTCGGGCATGGGCTTTGCCATCTTCTTTTTGGCCGAATACGCCAGCATGTGGCTGGTGTCGGTGCTGGCGGTGCTGATGTTCCTGGGCGGCTGGGCGTCGCCCATCGACAGCGCGCTGTTCAACGCCGTCCCGGGCTGGATTTGGCTGGGCATCAAGACCTTTGTGGTGGTGTCCATGTTCATCTGGATCCGCGCCACCTTCCCGCGCTTCCGCTACGACCAGATCATGCGTCTGGGCTGGAAGATCTTTATCCCCGTGACACTGGTCTGGTTGCTCCTGGTGGGCCTGCTGATGCAGACCCCGTGGAACATCTGGAAATAAGGAGGCCTCACGATGTCCGCTACCGTCGTCGCGCCTTTTTCCCTGCGCGATTTTTTCAAGAGCTTTCTGCTGGTGGAGTTGGTCAAGGGCATGGCTCTGACCGGCAAATACGCCCTGCGCCGCAAGGTGACGGTGCAGTTCCCAGAAGAGAAGACGCCGTTGTCGCCACGTTTCCGTGGCCTGCACGCCCAGCGCCGCTATGAGAACGGCGAAGAGCGTTGCATCGCCTGCAAGCTGTGCGAAGCGGTGTGTCCGGCCGTGGCCATCACCATCGAGTCCGATGTGCGGGACGACGGCACCCGCCGCACCACACGCTACGACATCGACCTGACCAAGTGCATCTTCTGCGGTTTCTGCGAAGAGGCTTGTCCGGTGGACGCCATTGTGGAGACCCAGATTCTGGAATACCACGGCGAAAAGCGCGGTGATTTGTATTTCACCAAAGAGATGCTGCTGGCCGTGGGCGACCGCTACGAGCCGCAAATCGCGGCAGCCAAGGCGGCCGACGCCAAGTACCGCTGAAAGGCCCGCACCGATCATGGATTTCCAAGCAGGATTTTTTTATTTGTTCTCGGCGGTGCTGCTGTTTGCGGCCTTTCGCGTCGTGACCGCGCGCAACCCGGTGCACGCCGTGTTGTTTCTGATGCTGGCGTTCTCGCAGGCCGCTGCCCTATGGTTGCTGTTGCAGGCCGAGTTCCTTGGCATCACCCTGGTGCTGGTGTACCTGGGGGCGGTGATGGTGCTGTTCCTGTTTGTGGTGATGATGCTCGACATCCGCTTGGACGGTGACCGCTGGGGTTTTTGGCAAAACCTGCCGCTGGCGGCGCTGCTGGGTGTGCTGGTGGCGGTGGAGATCATCGCGGTGGTGTGGGCCGGTTTCCCGTCCATCAATATGGACAAGGCCGCGCCGGTGGCCGCCGACTATTCGAACACCCGTGAGCTGGGCATCCTGCTCTACACCGAATACCTCTACCCCATTCAGGTCGCGGCGGTGATTCTGCTGGTGGCCATGATCGCGGCGATTGCCCTGACCCTGCGCGAGCGCAAGGACAGCAAAGCCATCAACCCGGGCGACCAGGTGCGGGTGAAGGCGGCCGATCGCCTGACCGTGCTGTCCGTGCCGGCGACCACCAAGGCCACAACTGATACCCCCGCCGACGAGGTGAAAGCATGAGCACATTGACCCTCGGGCACTTTCTGTCGGTGGGCGCGGTCCTGTTTGCGCTGTCGGTGGTGGGGATTTTCCTCAACCGCAAAAACCTGATCGTGTTGCTCATGGCCATTGAGCTGATGCTGCTGGCCGTGAACATGAACTTTGTGGCCTTCTCCCACTATTTGGGTGATATGCACGGACAGGTGTTCGTGTTCTTCATCCTCACTGTGGCCGCGGCCGAATCCGCCATTGGCCTGGCCATTCTGGTGCTGCTGTTCCGCAACCGCGCCTCGATCAGCGTCGAGGAACTCAACGCCCTCAAGGGTTGATGTGGTCCAGGACTGAAGCGAAGAGACATACCCCATGAGCACAACCCTTTCCGCATCCACCCTGCTGGCGGTGCCTCTGGCGCCGCTGGTCGGCTCGGCATTGGCCGGTATTTTTGGCACCGCTTTTGGCGGCAACCGCCTCGGCCACGCCGCGTCCCACACGCTGACCATTCTGGGTGTGGCGGTGGCCTTTGTGCTGTCCGCCATGACCTTGCTGGACGTGATGGACGGCGCCCGTTTCAACGCCACCATCTACGAATGGATGGTGGTGGGTGGCATGAAGATGGAAATCGGCTTTATGGTCGATGGCCTGACCGCCATGATGATGTGTGTGGTCACCTTTGTCTCGCTGATGGTGCACATCTACACCATGGGCTATATGGCCGAGGACAAGGGCTACAACCGTTTCTTCGCCTACATCTCGCTCTTCACCTTCTCGATGCTGATGCTGGTGATGAGCAACAACTTGCTGCAGTTGTTCTTCGGCTGGGAAGCGGTGGGTTTGGTGTCGTATCTGCTGATCGGCTTTTGGTACAACAAGCCGACCGCGATTTTTGCCAATATGAAGGCCTTCTTGGTCAACCGCGTGGGCGACTTCGGCTTTATTTTGGGCATTGGCCTGATCGCGGCCTACACCGGGTCTCTGAACTACACCGAGATTTTTGCCAAGACCAGCGAGCTCGGTGCCATGACCTTCCCCGGCACCGACTGGATGCTGGTGACCGTGATCGCCATTTGCTTGTTCATTGGCGCCATGGGCAAGTCGGCCCAGTTCCCGCTGCATGTCTGGCTGCCCGATTCGATGGAAGGCCCAACGCCCATTTCCGCGCTGATCCACGCCGCCACCATGGTGACGGCAGGCATCTTTATGGTGGCGCGCATGTCGCCGATCTATGAGCTGTCGGATGTGGCACTGAACTTTGTGCTGGTGATCGGCGCCATCACCGCGCTGTTCATGGGCTTCTTGGGCATCATCCAAAACGACATCAAGCGTGTGGTGGCGTACTCCACCCTGTCGCAGCTCGGTTACATGACCGTGGCCCTGGGCGCTTCGGCCTATTCGGTGGCGGTGTTCCACCTGATGACCCACGCGTTCTTTAAGGCGCTGCTGTTCTTGGCCGCCGGCTCGGTCATCATGGGCCTGCACCACAACCAAGACATCCGCTGGATGGGTGGCTTGCGCAAATACATGCCCATCACCTGGATCACCTCGCTGATTGGCACCTTGGCGCTGATCGGTACGCCGTTCTTCTCGGGTTTTTACTCCAAGGACAGCATCATCGAGGTGGCGCACTACAGCAACCTGCCCGGTGCTGGTTTTGCCTACTTCGCGGTCTTGGCTGGTGTGTTCGTCACCTCGTTCTATTCGTTCCGCTTGTATTTCCTGGTGTTTCACGGCAAAGAGCGGTACGACCAGAATCCGGACGCGCACCACGACGATCACCATGGTCACGACGACCACCACGGTGATGGCAAACCCCACGAGACGCCTTGGGTGGTGACTCTGCCCTTGATCTTGCTGGCGATTCCATCGGTGTTCATTGGTTTCTTCACCATCGACGCGATGCTGTTTGGCGACTTCTTGAAAGACGCGATCACGGTCAACGCCCAGGCCCATCCGGCCTTGGCCGAATTCCAGAAGATTTTCCATGGCCCGGTGTCCATGGTCGGACACGCGCTGCAGACGCCTGCGCTGTATCTGGCGTTGGCGGGCGCGGTGAGCGCTTGGTATATGTATTTGGTCAACCCGGCGGTGCCGGCGGCCATTGGCCGGGCCCTGCGCCCGCTGGTGGTGATTTTGGAAAACAAGTATTACCTCGACTGGTTCAATGAGAACGTCTTGGCCCGGGGGGCGCGCGCCATCGGCACCGCTTTCTGGCAAGGCGGCGATCGCGGTGTGATCGAGACCGGTGTGGTCAATGCCAGCTGGAAGCTCGTGGGTGCAGTGTCCGCTGTGGTGCGCCACCTGCAGTCGGGCTATCTGTACCACTACGCGCTGGTGATGATTGTGGGGGTGCTGGCCTTCATGACGTACTTCGTCTGGCTCGCCAAATAAGGAGAACAAGAACATGGGTTTGCTGAGCCTTGCGATCTGGACGCCGATTTTTTTCGGAGCGGTCCTGCTGGCCCTGGGGAATGAGCGCCACGCCAACACCGTGCGGTGGGTGGCCCTGTTGGGCGCCTTGATCAGCCTGCTGGTCACGGTCCCGGTCTACACCGATTTTGAAGTCGGGGTGGCCGGTATGCAATTGGTGGAAAAGGCCGCCTGGGTTCCCACTTTTAACATCCACTACCACTTGGGTGTGGACGGTATTTCGCTCTGGCTGATCTTGCTCACCGCCTTCATCACCCTGATTGTGGTGATCGCCGGGTGGGAAGTGATCACCGAGCGAGTGAACCAGTACATGGGCGCTTTCCTGATCCTGTCGGGCCTGATGATCGGTGTGTTCGCCGCACAGGACGCCATGCTGTTCTATGTGTTCTTTGAAGCCACACTGATTCCGATGTACCTGATCATCGGTATCTGGGGTGGTCCCAACAAGATCTACGCCGCGTTCAAGTTTTTTCTCTACACCTTGCTGGGCTCGCTGCTCATGCTGGTGGCGTTGATTTATTTGTATGTGGTGTCTGGCAACAGCTTCGATCTGGCCACTTGGTACCAGTTGCCGCTGGACGGCACCGCCCAGACCCTGTTGTTCTTCGCC